>NZ_JBXHBE010000014.1:0-752 GCF_056897515.1 Gemelliphila sp. 1F1 | reverse complement strand
GCAGCAATCCATACACAAAATGCAGATGTTGCAGAAGAATTCGGAAAAATAGTAAGAGCATGTAGAATAGTGTGGAACTCACCATCAACATTCGGAGGAATAGGAGATGTTTATAACGCATTTATTCCATCATTAACATTAGGATGCGGAAGCTATGGACGAAACTCAGTATCTGGAAACGTATCAGCAATAAATCTATTGAATATTAAATTAATAGGACGTAGAAATAATAATATGCAATGGTTCAAAGTGCCACCAAAAATCTACTTCGAGCCAAATGCGATTAGATACCTAAGAGATATGGAGGGTTTAGAGAGAGTAGTAATCGTAACTGATGAATCTATGGTTAAACTAGGATTTGTACAGAAACTAGTTGATCAACTAAACCGTCGTAGTAATAAAGTACAAGTTCAAGTATTTGATGGGGTAGAGCCTAACCCAGATATTACAACTGTAAAAAAAGGTACGGAACTTATGGAAAGCTTCAAACCTGATGCAATAGTAGCTCTAGGTGGAGGATCACCAATAGATGCGGCGAAAATTATGTGGCTATTTTATGAGCGTCCAGACGCAGACTTTAATGAATTAGTTCAAAAATTTGCAGATATAAGAAAACGTACAGTTAAATACCCACATTTAGGAGAAAAAGTTAAATTTATCGCAATACCAACTACTTCGGGTACAGGTAGTGAGGTAACTCCTTTTGCGGTAATTTCTGATAAAGAAAATGACAAGAAATATCCATTAGCAGA
>NZ_JBXHBE010000013.1:0-1130 GCF_056897515.1 Gemelliphila sp. 1F1 | reverse complement strand
ACATTAAATCCTGTAGAAGAAGTAAATGTGCTAGTAGAAAAAGCACAGGTAGCACTATCAGAGTTCTTGAAAATAACGGAACAAGAAAAAATAGACGAGATAGTACAAGCTGCGGCAGTAGCGGCACTAGCAGCTCACGGACCTTTGGCAGTAGCTGCAGTAGAAGAGACTGGTCGTGGTGTAGTAGAAGATAAAGCTACTAAAAACCTATACGCTTGTGAATATATAGTAAACAGCATGCGTGGACTAAAAACAGTAGGAATAGTAGATAGAGATGAAGTAGATGGAATAGTAGCTATCGCAGAACCTGTTGGAGTAATATGCGGAGTAGTACCTACTACAAACCCAACATCAACTACAATATTCAAATCACTAATAAGTTTAAAAACTAGAAATCCAATAGTATTTAGCTTCCACCCATCAGCAAACGAATGTTCAAAAGAAGCTGCAAGAATAGTAAGAGACGCAGCAGTGGCTGCAGGAGCACCAGAAAACTGTATTCAATTTATAGAAAAACCATCGATGGAAGGTACAAATGCATTAATGAATCACGATGGAGTAGCTACTATTTTGGCAACAGGTGGTAACGCTATGGTTCGTGCAGCATACTCTTGTGGAAAACCAGCATTAGGAGTAGGTGCAGGAAACGTTCCAGCGTATATCCATAAAGAAGCAAAATTAAAACAAGCAGTAAATGATATAGTATTAAGTAAAGCATTCGATAATGGAATGATCTGTGCATCAGAACAAGCAGCAATAGTAGACAAAGAATTGTACGATGAATTTATAAGTACAATGAAATCACATAGAGTATACTTTGTAAACAAAAAAGAAAAAGCATTGTTAGAGAAACTATTATTCGGAGTAGAAGCAAAATCAAAAGATTGTGCGGGAGCTAAATTAAACTCAGTAATAGTAGGGAAACCAGCGACAGAAATAGCGAAACTAGCAGGATTTGACGTACCAGAGGGAACTGTAATCTTAGCAGCTGAGTGTTCAGAGGTAGGAGTAAATGAACCATTAACTAGAGAAAAATTATCGCCAGTACTAGCAGTATTGAAATCAAAAGATACAAAAGATGGATTAGAGAAATCTAGACAAATGGTAGAATTTAATGGATTAGGACATAC
>NZ_JBXHBE010000012.1:0-1132 GCF_056897515.1 Gemelliphila sp. 1F1 | reverse complement strand
TGTAGAGTTACAATAGAAGTGAGACAAAAGGAAGAAAAAAGAAGAGCAAATCCAGTATAATGAAATAACCACAAATCAAAAAAAGGAAATTACTCTTATGAAAACAATTATATCAGAAAATATAGAAAAAACACAGCGATACATACCACATACATTACAAACACGAATATCAGCAGTAAAAACATACAGAAATAACAATTCAATAAAGTTTGTATGTAGAAGATATAAAATATCAAAAGCCTCCCTTATGCGTTGGAATAGAAAATATGACGGAACAAAAGAATCTCTTATGGATAAATCTCATCGTCCCGTAACTCCTCACCCTAACTCTCATACAGAAGAAGAGATACGTTGGATAAAAAATCTTATAAAGCGTAATCCCTCAATCTCTATGATTGAATTATATGCAAAATTAAAAGTTAATAAAGGATATAAACGTCATCCTTGTTCTCTATTTAGAGTTCTTAGGAAACTAGGTTTCTTTAAACAACCTAAGAAAAAAGTAAATTCTTATAAACCTAAACCTTATAACACTCCTACTTCTATTGGAGAAAAGTGGCAACTTGATGTGAAATATGTTCCTAAAAAGTGCTATGTAGGACAAATTACTGATAAGTTTTATCAATATACTGTTATTGATGAAGCTACCAGAGAACGATATATTTTTCCTTTTAAAGAACAATCTTCTTATTCTACTATTCTATTTGTTAAGATGGCTATAGATTATTTTGGATATAAGCCTAAAATTATCCAAACTGATAATGGCTTTGAATTTACTCACTTTAGAGATACTAAAAGAGTTCATCCTTTCGATGTGTTATGTAATCAATTAGGTATTAAACATCAACTTATTAGACCTAGAACTCCTAGACATAATGGTAAGGTTGAGCGTAGTCATAGAAATGATAATGAGCGTTTTTATCGCTTCTTATCCTTTTTCTCTTATGATGATCTTATTTTCCAAATGAAGAATTATCTTTATCGTTATAATAGACTCCCTATGCAGACTCTTAATTGGCTTTCTCCTATTGAAAAAAGGTTAGAGTTAGAGAAAACATAGCTTCTCTAACTCTATCATATCGGTTATTTCTTTTATTCTTTTTTTTGTCTCACTTCATTGACAAAGGTACAT
>NZ_JBXHBE010000011.1:0-1693 GCF_056897515.1 Gemelliphila sp. 1F1 | reverse complement strand
CGCGAGTGAATCAGCAAGCACATCGGCATCAACAAGCGCAAGTGAATCAGCAAGTACATCAGCATCAACAAGTGCGTCAGAGTCGGCAAGTACATCAGCATCAACAAGCGCAAGTGAATCAGCAAGTACATCAGCATCAACGAGTGCGTCAGATTCAGCAAGTACATCAGCATCAACGAGTGCATCAGAATCAGCAAGCGAATCAGCTTCAACAAGTGCGTCAGAATCAGCAAGCACATCAGCATCAGAAAGTGCGTCAGAGTCGGCAAGTACATCGGCGTCAACAAGCGCAAGTGAATCAGCAAGTACATCAGCGTCAACAAGTGCAAGTGAATCAGCAAGCACATCGGCATCAACAAGCGCAAGTGAATCAGCAAGTACATCAGCATCAGAAAGTGCGTCAGAGTCGGCAAGTACATCGGCGTCAACAAGCGCAAGTGAATCAGCAAGTACATCAGCGTCAACAAGTGCAAGTGAATCAGCAAGTACATCGGCATCGACAAGCGCAAGTGAATCAGCAAGCGAATCAGCGTCAACGAGTGCGTCAGATTCAGCAAGCACATCAGCATCAGAAAGTGCGTCAGAGTCGGCAAGTACATCGGCGTCAACAAGCGCAAGTGAATCAGCAAGTACATCAGCGTCAACAAGTGCAAGTGAATCAGCAAGCACATCGGCATCAACAAGCGCAAGTGAATCAGCAAGTACATCAGCATCAGAAAGTGCGTCAGAGTCGGCAAGTACATCGGCGTCAACAAGCGCAAGTGAATCAGCAAGTACATCAGCGTCAACAAGTGCAAGTGAATCAGCAAGTACATCGGCATCGACAAGCGCAAGTGAATCAGCAAGCGAATCAGCGTCAACGAGTGCGTCAGATTCAGCAAGTACATCAGCATCGACAAGCGCGAGTGAATCAGCAAGCACATCGGCATCAACAAGCGCAAGTGAATCAGCAAGTACATCAGCATCAACAAGTGCGTCAGAGTCGGCAAGTACATCAGCATCAACAAGCGCAAGTGAATCAGCAAGTACATCAGCATCAACGAGTGCGTCAGATTCAGCAAGTACATCAGCATCGACAAGTGCGAGTGAGTCAGCAAGCACATCAGCATCAGAAAGCGCAAGTGAATCATCAAGTACATCAGCATCAACAAGTGCGTCAGATTCAGCAAGTACATCAGCATCGACAAGTGCGTCAGAATCAGCAAGCACATCAGCATCAACAAGTGAATCAACGTCAGCAAGCACGTCGGCATCGACAAGTGCAAGTGAATCAGCAAGTACATCGGCATCAACAAGTGCGTCAGATTCAGCAAGCACATCGGCATCGACAAGCGCGAGTGAATCAGCAAGCACATCAGCATCAGAAAGTGCGTCAGAGTCAGCAAGTACATCAGCGTCAACAAGTGCAAGTGAATCAGCAAGTACATCAGCATCAACGAGTGCGTCAGATTCAGCAAGTACATCAGCATCAACGAGTGCATCAGAATCAGCAAGCGAATCAGCTTCAACAAGTGCGTCAGAATCAGCAAGCACATCAGCATCAGAAAGTGCGTCAGAGTCGGCAAGTACATCGGCGTCAACAAGCGCAAGTGAATCAGCAAGTACATCAGCGTCAACAAGTGCGTCAGAGTCAGCAAGCACATCGGCATCGACAAGCGCGAGTGAATCAGCAAGCACATCGGCATCAACAAGC
>NZ_JBXHBE010000010.1:0-4989 GCF_056897515.1 Gemelliphila sp. 1F1 | reverse complement strand
TTGAACATTGAAAACTAAACGAAAAGTCAACGTTAATTCCGATAAAAGAAGTTGAAGAAAAGACAACTAAAAAAACTTTTTTAAGAGAGCTAATCAAGCTAACAAGTAATTTGGAGAGTTTGATCCTGGCTCAGGACGAACGCTGGCGGCGTGCCTAATACATGCAAGTCGAGCGAAGTATTATCGGTACTTGTACTGATAATACTTAGCGGCGAACGGGTGAGTAACACGTAAAGAACCTGCCTTATAGACTGGGACAACTACTGGAAACGGTAGCTAATACCGGATGAGATATAAACTCGCATGAGAGTATATTAAAAGTTGGTTTCGGCTAACACTATAAGATGGCTTTGCGGTGCATTAGCTAGTTGGTGGGGTAAAGGCCTACCAAGGCGACGATGCATAGCCGACCTGAGAGGGTGAACGGCCACACTGGGACTGAGACACGGCCCAGACTCCTACGGGAGGCAGCAGTAGGGAATCTTCCGCAATGGGCGAAAGCCTGACGGAGCAACGCCGCGTGAGTGAAGAAGGATTTCGGTTCGTAAAACTCTGTTGTTAGGGAAGAATGATTATATAGTAACTATATATAGTAGAGACGGTACCTAACCAGAAAGCCACGGCTAACTACGTGCCAGCAGCCGCGGTAATACGTAGGTGGCAAGCGTTGTCCGGAATTATTGGGCGTAAAGCGCGCGCAGGTGGTATAATAAGTCTGATGTGAAAGCCCACGGCTCAACCGTGGAGGGTCATTGGAAACTGTAATACTTGAGTGCAGGAGAGAAAAGTGGAATTCCTAGTGTAGCGGTGGAATGCGTAGAGATTAGGAGGAACACCAGTGGCGAAGGCGGCTTTTTGGCCTGTAACTGACACTGAGGCGCGAAAGCGTGGGGAGCAAACAGGATTAGATACCCTGGTAGTCCACGCCGTAAACGATGAGTGCTAAGTGTTGGAGTCGATAGACTTCAGTGCTGCAGCAAACGCATTAAGCACTCCGCCTGGGGAGTACGGTCGCAAGACTGAAACTCAAAGGAATTGACGGGGACCCGCACAAGCGGTGGAGTATGTGGTTTAATTCGAAGCAACGCGAAGAACCTTACCAAGTCTTGACATACAGTGAGGGTTTTAGAGATAGAACTGTTAATATGCTTTGCATATTACACTGATACAGGTGGTGCATGGTTGTCGTCAGCTCGTGTCGTGAGATGTTGGGTTAAGTCCCGCAACGAGCGCAACCCTTATATCTAGTTGCCAGCAGTAAGATGGGGACTCTAGATAGACTGCCAGTGATAAACTGGAGGAAGGTGGGGATGACGTCAAATCATCATGCCCCTTATGACTTGGGCTACACACGTACTACAATGGATAGGGACAAAGAGAAGCGAACTCGCAAGGGGAAGCGAACCTCATAAAACTATTCTCAGTTCGGATTGTAGTCTGCAACTCGACTACATGAAGCTGGAATCGCTAGTAATCGCGAATCAGAATGTCGCGGTGAATACGTTCCCGGGTCTTGTACACACCGCCCGTCACACCACGAGAGTTTATAACACCCGAAGACGGTGGCCTAACCGAAAGGAGGGAGCCGGTCACGGTGGGATAGATGATTGGGGTGAAGTCGTAACAAGGTAGCCGTATCGGAAGGTGCGGCTGGATCACCTCCTTTCTAAGGATAGAGGGAATAAAGTTGACAATTCGTTTAGTTTTGAGTGTTCAAGCACTCNAGGTAGCCGTATCGGAAGGTGCGGCTGGATCACCTCCTTTCTAAGGATAGAGGGAATAAAGTTGACAATTCGTTTAGTTTTGAGTGTTCAAGCACTCAAGCACAAAGAAAACTAAATACAAATTAAAACCAAGATTTACAAGAAGAAAACCGAGAAAAAGAGTTTATTCAAGAAAGAGTTCAAGGAAGAAACGAAGCGAAAAGCTACACAGATTAAGTAGAGAAGAGCGCACGGAGGATGCCTTGGCACTAGGAGCCGAAGAAGGACGTGACAAACGACGAAACGCTACGGGGAGAAGTAAGTAATCAAAGATCCGTAGATATCCGAATGGGGGAACCCGGCATGAGTAAAGACATGTCACCCGAGAGGGAGGTAACGCAGAGAACTGAAACATCTAAGTACCTGCAGGAAGAGAAAGAAAAATCGATTTCCTAAGTAGCGGCGAGCGAAAAGGAAGGAGCCCAAACCAATTAGTAAACTAATTGGGGTTGTAGGACTATCAAGAAATCGTATATTAATTTATAGTAGAATCTCATGGGAAGGAGAGCCAAAGAAGGTAAGAGCCCTGTAAACGAAATGAAGAGATAGCGAGAGATAGTACCTGAGTACAGCGGAACACGAGGAATTCCGTTGGAATCTACCAGGACCATCTGGTAAGGCTAAATACTACCTAGTGACCGATAGTGAACCAGTACCGTGAGGGAAAGGTGAAAAGAACCCCGGGAGGGGAGTGAAAGAGAACCTGAAACCGTGTGCTTACAAATAGTCAGAGCACTGTATAGGTGTGATGGCGTGCCTTTTGTAGAATGAACCGGCGAGTTACTTTATCATGCAAGGTTAAGTGGAAGACACGGAGCCGAAGCGAAAGCGAGTCTTAATAGGGCGAGATAGTATGATGGAGTAGACCCGAAACCAAGTGATCTACCCATGGCCAGGTTGAAGTTTAGGTAACACTGAATGGAGGACCGAACCAGGACACGTTGAAAAGTGTTTGGATGAGCTGTGGGTAGCGGAGAAATTCCAATCGAACTTGGAGATAGCTGGTTCTCTCCGAAATAGCTTTAGGGCTAGCCTCGTATAGAGTTTATTGGAGGTAGAGCACTGTTTGGACTAGGGGCCCATCCCGGGTTACCGAATTCAGACAAACTCCGAATGCCAAATAAATAGATACGGGAGTCAGACTGCGGGTGATAAGGTTCGTAGTCGAAAGGGAAACAGCCCAGACCGCCAGTTAAGGTCCCAAATTGTATGTTAAGTGGAAAAGGATGTGATGATGCACAGACAACCAGGATGTTGGCTTAGAAGCAGCCACCATTTAAAGAGTGCGTAATAGCTCACTGGTCGAGTGACATCGCGCCGAAAATGTACCGGGGCTAAACATACAACCGAAACTGCGGATATAACGATAAGTTATATGGTAGGAGAGCGTTCTAACATCGGAGAAGCCGAACTGGAAGGTGAGGTGGAGAGGTTAGAAGTGAGAATGCCGGTGTGAGTAGCGAAAGATAGGTGAGAATCCTATCCACCGAAAGACTAAGGTTTCCAGAGGAAGGCTCGTCCGCTCTGGGTAAGTCGGGACCTAAGGTGAATCCGAAAGGAGAAGCCGATGGACAACAGGTAGAAATTCCTGTACCACCGAATATCGATTGAGAGAAGTGGGGACAGAGGAGGTTAGACAATCGGACTGATGGAATAGTCCGTCTAAGCGCAAAGGTAGCGAGGTAGGCAAAACCGCCGAGTGATAATACTGAAGCGTGATGGGGAGTCAAATGAGACGAAGTTGTTGAAACCAAACTCTCAAGAAAAGCCGCTATCGAGATAAGAGGTGCCCGTACCGCAAACCGACACAGGTAGTTGGGAAGAGAATTCTAAGGTGAGCGAGAGAACCATCGTTAAGGAACTCGGCAAAATGACCCCGTAACTTCGGGAGAAGGGGTGCCTAGGAGACTAGGCCGCAGTGAATAGGCCCAAGCGACTGTTTATCAAAAACACAGGTCTCTGCAAAACCGAAAGGTGAAGTATAGGGGCTGACGCCTGCCCGGTGCTGGAAGGTTAAGAGGAGTGCTTAGCGGAAGCGAAGGTATGAATTGAAGCCCCAGTAAACGGCGGCCGTAACTATAACGGTCCTAAGGTAGCGAAATTCCTTGTCGGGTAAGTTCCGACCCGCACGAAAGGCGTAACGATTTGGGCACTGTCTCAACGATGGACTCGGTGAAATCATAGTACCTGTGAAGATGCAGGTTACCCGCGACAGGACGGAAAGACCCCATGGAGCTTTACTGTAGCTTGATATTGAATTTTGATGCAGTATGTACAGGATAGGTAGGAGCCGAAGAGACGTGTACGCCAGTATACGGAGAGGCGATGTTGGGATACTACCCTTGCTGTATTGAAATTCTAACCTAGAGAGTAGAAAACTCAGAGACAGTGTCAGGTGGGCAGTTTGACTGGGGCGGTCGCCTCCTAAAGAGTAACGGAGGCGTTCAAAGGTTCCCTCAGAATGGTTGGAAATCATTTAAAGAGTGTAAAGGCAGAAGGGAGCTTGACTGTGAGAGAGACAACTCGAGCAGGTGCGAAAGCAGGACTTAGTGATCCGGTGGTACCGAATGGAAGGGCCATCGCTCAACGGATAAAAGCTACCCTGGGGATAACAGGCTTATCTCCCCCAAGAGTCCACATCGACGGGGAGGTTTGGCACCTCGATGTCGGCTCATCGCATCCTGGGGCTGTAGTCGGTCCCAAGGGTTGGGCTGTTCGCCCATTAAAGCGGTACGCGAGCTGGGTTCAGAACGTCGTGAGACAGTTCGGTCCCTATCCGTCGTGGGCGTAGG
Source organism: Gemelliphila sp. 1F1 (assembly GCF_056897515.1). NCBI lineage: Bacteria > Bacillati > Bacillota > Bacilli > Caryophanales > Gemellaceae > Gemelliphila > Gemelliphila sp. 1F1. The sequence continues at coordinate 434 of NZ_JBXHBE010000010.1, read as the reverse complement.
AAATTTGAGAGGAGCTGTCCTTAGTACGAGAGGACCGGGATGGACGTATCAATGGTGTACCAGTTGTCACGCCAGTGGCATAGCTGGGTAGCTAAATACGGAAGGGATAAGAGCTGAAAGCATCTAAGCATGAAGCCCCCCTCGAGATGAGATTTCCCACGTAAGTTAAGACCCCTTGAAGACGACAAGGAGAATAGGTTGGGAGTGGAAGTATGGTAACATATGGAGCTGACCAAAACTAATAGGTCGAGGACTTAATCAAGAGTTTTGGAATTGAAAAAGAGTAGATATTGGAGATAATTGTATAAAGTTTTCGTCTGGTGGCGATAGCAAAGAGGACACACCTGTATCCATACCGAACACAGAAGTTAAGCTCTTTAGCGTCGAAGGTAGTTGGGCTTACGCCCTGCGAGATTAGAACGTTGCCAGACTTT
>NZ_JBXHBE010000009.1:0-6072 GCF_056897515.1 Gemelliphila sp. 1F1 | reverse complement strand
GGTGGCGATAGCAAAGAGGACACACCTGTATCCATACCGAACACAGAAGTTAAGCTCTTTAGCGTCGAAGGTAGTTGGGCTTACGCCCTGCGAGATTAGAACGTTGCCAGACTTTTATTTGGAGGTTTAGCTCAGCTGGGAGAGCACTTGCCTTACAAGCAAGGGGTCAGCGGTTCGATCCCGTTAACCTCCACCATTTTGCCGGTCTAGCTCAGTTGGTAGAGCAACTGACTTGTAATCAGTAGGTCGGGGGTTCGAGTCCTCTGGCCGGCACCATTTTATGAGCCATTAGCTCAGTTGGTAGAGCATTTGACTTTTAATCAAAGGGTCGAAGGTTCGAGTCCTTCATGGCTCACCATTTATTCTTTCGCGCGGGTGTGGCGGAATTGGCAGACGCACTAGACTTAGGATCTAGCGCCTTACGGCGTGGGGGTTCGACTCCCTTCACCCGCACCATAACGTTGCGAAAGTAGTTCAGGGGTAGAACATCACCTTGCCAAGGTGAGGGTCGCGGGTTCAAATCCCGTCTTTCGCTCCACATTTTCTAATATAATGCCGGGGTGGCGGAACTGGCAGACGCACAGGACTTAAAATCCTGCGGTAGCAATACCGTACCGGTTCGATTCCGGTCCTCGGCACCAATATATTAGCGCCCATAGCTCAATTGGATAGAGCGTTTGACTACGGATCAAAAGGTTAGGGGTTCGACTCCTCTTGGGCGCGTTGTTATAGTATGCGGGAAGTAGCTCAGCTTGGTAGAGCACTTGGTTTGGGACCAAGGGGTCGCAGGTTCGAATCCTGTCTTCCCGACCATTGAAAAATATATTTTAAAAGGGGCCTTAGCTCAGCTGGGAGAGCGCCTGCTTTGCACGCAGGAGGTCAGGAGTTCGATCCTCCTAGGCTCCACCATTTATTTGAATATTGATTTGCCTTTATTGGCGGCGTAGCTCAGCTGGCTAGAGCGTACGGTTCATACCCGTAAGGTCGGGGGTTCGATCCCCTCTGCCGCCACCAATAAAATTGTTTGGTCTTTTGGACTCTTAGCTCAGTTGGTCAGAGCTATCGGCTCATAACCGATCGGTCGTAGGTTCGAGTCCTACAGAGTCCACCATTATTAAGGAGGAATACCCAAGTCCGGCTGAAGGGATCGGTCTTGAAAACCGACAGGAGTGTAAAAGCTCGCAGGGGTTCGAATCCCCTTTCCTCCTCCATTTTATTAGCGCGGGATGGAGCAGTCTGGCAGCTCGTTGGGCTCATAACCCAAAGGTCGCAGGTTCAAATCCTGCTCCCGCAATTTTTTATTAGGTCCCGTGGTGTAGCGGTTATCACGCCTGCCTGTCACGCAGGAGATCGCGGGTTCGATTCCCGTCGGGACCGCCATTTATTTTAATATGTTGTGCCTCGATAGCTCAGTTGGTAGAGCAATGGATTGAAGCTCCATGTGTCGGCAGTTCGACTCTGTCTCGAGGCACCATTTTTTAAGTTTTGCCGGTCTAGCTCAGTTGGTAGAGCAACTGACTTGTAATCAGTAGGTCGGGGGTTCGAGTCCTCTGGCCGGCATTTTTTATTTTGGGAAGGTAGCGAAGAGGCTAAACGCGACGGACTGTAAATCCGTTCCTTCGGGTTCAGTGGTTCGAATCCACTTCTTCCCACCATTTTTAGGGACATAGTTTAAAGGTAGAACAAAGGTCTCCAAAACCTTTGGTGTGGGTTCGATTCCTGCTGTCCCTGTTTTAAAAAAATACTTTGAATAAAAATACTCAAAGTATTTTTTTATTTTGTACGAATACGTTGATGTTACCAATATATATATATAATATTTTATTATCGCTAAAATAGAACATAAAGAAAAAATAAGATACAACAACTTACAAAATAGTTGTTAAAGTTGTATATTCGGTAAAATAAAACCAAAGGTACTCTAAAAAAGGTTGTCTTTTTTATATGTGATAAATAAAATAGGAAATCTAATATATTGATAAATATTTGTTACTTAAAATATTTTAAGATATATATGGTATAAAATACTTTCGTAATAGATTATATAGGGTTCAGTATTAACTGAGAACCTATTTTTTTTATTTATAAAGCAATAATGTAAAACATGGAAATATATTATCTAGTAATATAACAATTTTAATTTTATTTTAAAAGATAATTATATTAATACTATAATAAAATGTAATTTTATATAATTATTAGAAAATACTAATATGTTCAAATGTATATTTAAGTTATGGAATGTATAATGGTTATATTGTAACATTTGATAAAACATAAAAATTAATATGATAATATTAATGAAATTTTATTGATTAAATGAATTTATTTTAATTTTTAATATATTAATTATTTAGATTTTTTATTATGTTATGTAAATGTTAATTATATAACAGATTATATATTTTATAAGGACTAATATGGTTACTATATATCATTATTATTAAAATAATATAACATGTTTAATTAATTGTTGACAAAATCAGGATGGCATAGTATAATATTTACCTGTAAAATTATTTAATTATAGATTATTTTTATATATTTAATGTAAAGCGTATTTTTTATTTAAGATTTAATATGCTATTTATATTTATTTTTAAAATAATAAATTTTGAAATTATTAGTTAGATAGAAAAAAATTAATATTTTTATTAATCTTTTTCTATCTGTTTATTGTGTTCAATAATTATTGTAAAGGTGGTTGAAATGAAACGTAAGTTATTTAACAAGCATTATCAGGAAACTGATAGAAAAATAAGAGTTAAACTTTATAAATCTGGTAAGAAATGGGTAAAATCTATTATTTCTAATATAGGATTACTTCGTGTTTTTGGTGCTTCTTCCGAAGAATTAAAAGTTGAAGATATTAATACTGAAGATACTATAAAATCAAATAGTATGAACTACGTAAAAGGTATTGCATCTATCGGTGCAATTTTAGGTGGTGGAGCATTGCTTAATGTTAAGGATGTTCATGCTGAAGAAAATAATGATTTGGTAATGAGTAAATCTTTAGAAACAGAGACGTTGGCAGAAAAAGATACTGCAGTGATTAAGATGGATAATACTGATACGGACTTAATGTCAGAATCAATATCATTATCATCATCAGAGAGTGCAAGTATCTCGGTATCAGAGTCAGCATCGCTTAGTACATCAATGTCAATAAGTGAATCAGAATCTGTTAGTATATCTACATCAGAATATATGAGTTCAAGTTTATCGTCCTCAGTATCAAATTCAATTTCTATTAGTAATTCAGAGTCATTGTCTACAAGCATGTCTACTTCAAGTTCTTTAGCTTCAGAAGAAAAGTATGAAAATATTAGTTCTGATGAATCAATTTCAAAGTCTTCTGAGAGAAATATAGTAAAAATGGAACTTGAAAAGTCTGTAAATACATTAGAAAAAACGCTAAATGCGGCACGTAGTCTTTCTATGGATGGTCTTGAAATTGCCGATGCAGTATTGACTGCTGCAAAAAATGTTGCTAAAGATACAAATGCTTCATTAGTTGAAATTAATGCAATAAAAGAAGTGTTGTTGGCTACAGATAGTTCTATTCAAAGGCGTATTTTTGAAAATAATGAATTTAGTAACAGTAATAGTAAATATGTTAGAGCTAATAATGGTTTAACCTATGAAATTAGCAATAAAGAAGATGGTACAAAGAGTGCGCGTTTAACTTCTATTATGCCACGTACCAATTCTACATCTAGTTTGCAGAATTTAGGTAAGTTTAGAGCTGCTGTTTCAGGAACCAAAATAACTTTTACTTTTTCGGATTTTACTGACGCACATTCATATGGGTGGTCTGGAGGTCGTCTAAATGAAACTCCACAACAACTTCTTTCTAACCTTAAAGCTGTTTATGATACAATTACGAAGACAATAGAATGGTCAGTTACGTATACGCCAACTTCGCCTACAAGTACTAAAGGATGGGAAAATCCATATACAGGTGTATATATTGCTGTTGCGGAAGCTAAAATGGGTAAACCTACTGATGTAAAGGTTGATGGTATTGCTACTACAGCTAGTACAAGAACTATTGTAGATGGAAGAAAAATTAATGGAACCCAGTATATAACGAATCGTCCAACGGGTTTTAAACAGCATACAATAACATTTAAAACAGCATATTTTGGAGATATATCAGATTTTAAAAATCATTTTGGTCTGAGCCTTGTAGCTTCAACTACTCAAAAATTTGATACAACTAATTATGTAGAACATGGTGCTAGAAAACAAGCAGGAAGAGGAGGCGAATTATATCTAGTTGCACGTGAAGGAGGGACTGCTCTTAGTCAATATTCTTTTGGGCAGGTAAAACCACAAGTTATAGATTCTATAAGTATATCTCAAAGCAAAAGTGAATCGCAATCAGTTTCTGTTTCAAAATCTTTAAGTATCTCAGAAAGTACTAGTATATCAGCTTCAACAAGTGCATCAACATCAGCAAGAACATCAGCGTCTACGAGTGCATCAACGTCAGCAAGAACATCGGCATCGACAAGTGCGTCAACGTCGGCAAGAACATCGGCATCGACAAGTGCATCAACGTCAGCAAGAACATCGGCATCGACAAGTGCGTCAACGTCGGCAAGAACATCGGCATCGACAAGTGCATCAACGTCAGCAAGAACATCGGCGTCTATGAGTGCATCAACATCAGCAAGAACGTCAGCGTCTATGAGTGCATCAACATCAGCAAGAACATCAGCGTCAACAAGTGCGTCAACGTCGGCAAGAACATCAGCGTCTACGAGTGCATCAACGTCAGCAAGAACGTCAGCGTCAACAAGTGCGTCAACGTCGGCAAGAACATCAGCGTCTACGAGTGCATCAACGTCAGCAAGAACGTCAGCGTCAACAAGTGCGTCAACATCAGCAAGAACATCGGCGTCGACAAGTGCATCAACATCAGCAAGAACGTCAGCGTCAACAAGTGCGTCAACATCGGCAAGAACATCGGCATCGACAAGTGCATCAACGTCAGCAAGAACATCGGCATCGACAAGTGCATCAACATCAGCAAGAACGTCAGCGTCAACAAGTGCGTCAGAGTCGGCAAGTATGTCGGCTACAGAATCTAGAGAGACTAGTCAGTCGGTAAGTAAATCTATTTCAACAAGTGCAAGTGAATCAGCAAGAACATCGGCATCAACAAGTGCAAGTGAGTCAGCAAGTACATCAGCATCAACAAGCGCAAGTGATTCAGCAAGTACATCATCATCGACAAGTGCGTCAGAGTCAGCAAGCACGTCGGCATCAACAAGCGCAAGTGATTCAGCAAGTACATCAGCATCAACAAGTGCGTCAGAATCAGCAAATACATCAGCGTCAACAAGTGCAAGTGATTCAGCAAGTACATCGGCATCGACAAGCGCAAGTGAATCAGCAAGCGAATCAGCGTCAACGAGTGCGTCAGATTCAGCAAGTACATCAGCATCAACGAGTGCATCAGAATCAGCAAGCGAATCAGCTTCAACAAGTGCGTCAGAATCAGCAAGTACATCAGCATCAGAAAGTGCGTCAGAGTCGGCAAGTACATCGGCGTCAACAAGCGCAAGTGAATCAGCAAGCGAATCAGCGTCAACGAGTGCGTCAAAATCAGCAAGTACATCAGCATCGACAAGTGCAAGTGAGTCAGCAAGTACATCAGCATCAACAAGCGCAAGTGATTCAGCAAGTACATCATCATCGACAAGTGCGTCAGAGTCAGCAAGCACGTCGGCATCGACAAGTGCAAGTGAATCAGCAAGCACATCAGCATCAACAAGTGCAAGTGAGTCAGCAAGCACATCAGCGTCAACAAGTGCAAGTGAATCAGCAAGCGAATCAGCGTCAACAAGTGCGTCAGAGTCAGCAAGCACATCGGCATCAACAAGCGCAAGTGAATCAGCAAGTACATCAGCGTCAACAAGTGCGTCAGAGTCAGCAAGCACATCGGCATCGACAAGCGCGAGTGAATCAGCAAGCACATCGGCATCAACAAGCGCAAGTGAATCAGCAAGTACATCAGCATCAACAAGTGCGTCAGAGTCGGCAAGTACATCAGCATCAACA
>NZ_JBXHBE010000008.1:0-31464 GCF_056897515.1 Gemelliphila sp. 1F1 | reverse complement strand
AGTAATTCAATTATAAAAAGAGATTAACTTCTCTTATTAAGAGAAGTTAATCATTAAATTATTTTTTTGATTTTTCATTTAATTTATTCGAATAAAATACTCCAAAAATTAGTAACCCTAATAGAACTGCCCAGAATATTATAGTCCAAGTTGTAGAATGTGGGAAATGAGGATCTAAATATCCTAACGCCGGATTAGCTGCTGCTATAACAAACAACTTTATACCTACCCAAGCAACTATAAGAAATGCTGCAAGCTCTAAACCTGGTTTATCGTTTAACACTTTAATAAACACATTAGCAGCATATCTCATTATAATAACACCTATGATTCCTCCAATTACCATAACAGTAAACTGTCCTAAATTAATTCCACCTATTGTAGTTTCTGAAATGTGAGGCAATGTTATTGCAATAGCAACTGCAGCTAAAATAGAATCTACCGCAAATGCAATATCAGTTAGCTCCACTTTTAACACAGTCATCCAGAATCCACTTTGTTTTCCTTTGCTGATTTCTTCTGCTTCTTCAGGTTCTGCATCTAATTTCTTATAGAAATCAATAATATGACTTATAGACATATAAAGTAGGTACAATCCACCAATAACTTGAATTTGCCAATAATTAGCTAAAACGGTAATTAAGAAAATAGCTACTATCCTAAAAAATAATGCGCCAAAAAGACCATAAAGTAAAGCTTTTTTCTGTTGATTAACTGGTAAATGTCTTACCATTATTGCCAAAACAATAGCATTATCTGCCGAAAGTAATCCTTCTAATAAAATTAAACTTAACAAAACTATAACATATTGTAATAAAATCTGTGTGTCCATTGTAATCTCCTTTCCAATATAAAAAACCTCTGCTTAAAATTATTTTAAGCAAAGGTCTTACTAAATAACACAGTTATCTCTAATACCGATAGATAATTTATCTACGAAATGACGATATTAGAAGTTCTTAGCGAACTAAGTTACTCCCCTTTGGAACTATTATCATAATTATAGTCAAATTAATTCACAATGTCAATTATTTTTTCTTAATTAATTTTATTGCTAATGACAATATAAATAAAATTAAACAATTTACAAGCAAACTAATAATTATCTCATAAAAATTTTTAACACTCATAGTGCTTCCTAATAATTCAAAAGCTTCATTATACACTCCTAAAAAAGTATATTTTATATTTATAAAAATTTCATTAATTTTTACCAAATATATTGCTAAATACTTGCTACCTAAGAAAAATAATAAAACTAATGATAATGCTATATTAGAATCATTAAACATTGAAAGTACAAATAGCGTTATTAGTACAGTAAACATTAACATTACTAAGACTAATATAAAATATTTTTCATTTAAAAATACTTCTACTTCTATTCCTTTAAAGAAATGCAAATAACTATTAACTATCGCAATTTTAGTAATCATAGTTAATGAAAAAATTGTAAAATTAGTTAAAACTTTAGAAAATAAAGAATTGAAATAAGAAACATTAGCATTTTTTAATATTTTATACACCCCAGTATAATAATCTTCTCTATATGAACGAACTAAGTTAACAACTGCAATTATCATAGAAAAAACTAAAACTACTTTATAAAGATAAGAATATATAAAATCTGCAGAAGCTATATTCAAATAGTTACAAATTCTTTCATAACTATAAGTTAATCCTAGCAGAATTACTGTACTAACTAGGAAATATATATAATTATATTTTCTTTTTAATATTTTTAAAAACTCTATTTTTAACATAACTACTCCTTAACCTCATAAAGTGATGTGTTTTTATTAAAGTCATCTATATTAACTACTCTAATGTCAGATTTTACGAAATAATATAATGCAGTTTCTAAATCTGCTTTTCTTAAAATTAATTTATTACCTATAGCTTTAATATCTATAGTTAAGTCATTAGATATTTTATCCATATTTGGATTATCAAGTTCTATTATTACCAAATCCTTAACAACATTAAGCTGTGCAAGGCTACCATAGTAAGACTGTTTATTATCGGCGATAACCAAAGCATTCTGACACAACTCAGATATCAAATTAATAGTTCTAGATATACAAATAAAAGTTAAATCATTATTCATTACTACTTCTTTTAAAACAGCAAAAATAATTTGTTCATCTTCTTTAGTCAAAGGGCTATCTATTAAATTTAATATTAATAATTTCTTACTAACTAACGTTAAAAAATAAATATGTAATTTTTCTTTTTCAGAATCTGTTATATGTTTATATTTAGCATTACTTTTGATATCTAGCTTTTCTATACTATCTATCAAAATATTCTTTTCATATTTTATATTGTACAAACTCAAAATATTTTTAAAATTTTCATAAATAGTAAACGAATTGTAAAATCCTATCTCTTCTTTAAAGAGAGGTCTAGAAATATTCTTTATATTATTTTTATTAAATAATATTTCTCCATCATATTTCGTTTTATTTTTAAAAACTTTTTCTATAATAAGGCTACTACCATTATCAACAATAATAGCCAAATTATTGTTATCTTCTAATAAAAAATCTAGTTCTAAATTAACTTTCCTACTTATTTTTTTCCTAAAATTCTTAAATTCTAATGCCATAAATACCTCAGCAATTGTTTTTTATATTATACAATTAATTATTATATCAATAATATAATATATTGTACATATTTTCAAGAAAAAGAAAGTTAAGCAAACAATAACTTAACTTTCTTTAAATTTATAATAAATTATTTTTTAGGTTTAACCATACTCACAACTAATCCTATTATAAACCCTAGCACTGCTATAGTTAACCAACCAAAACTATGTTCATTAAGTGGAATATATGCTATAGCTTTATCTAGAACATTAATAGATACTCCAAACGTTGAAGATATTGTAGTATATAAACTAAATAGTAATGTTGCTACCATAGTATAAACATATACTTCTTTTTTACCATTAAATAAATTGTTAGTAAATCCTAAAATAACTAAAACTATTGATAAAGGATAAAGTAAAACTAATACTGGAACAGCTGCTTGGATAAGTGTAGTTAAACCGTAATTACCTACAGCAAAAGAGAATAAAGCTATTCCTATTGCAAAAGTTTGATAACTAACTTTCGGGAAAAGTCTATTTAAATAAATTGAACAAGCAGTTATTAACCCTACACTAGTAGTTAAACATGCTAAGAATACTATTACAAACAATAAAATATTCCCTACGGTACCAAAGTAGTAGTTAATTGCTCCTGTTAGAACTCCTGCTCCATTTTTTTGTAATCCCAATCTTTCCAGAGAAGTTGCTCCTATGTTAGAAATAAATACATAAATAATCCCTAAAAGACCTGATGCTATAACTGCAGCTCTCAAAGTACTTTTACTTTCTTCTCCTTTATCACGAACACCATATTGACGAACCGCATCCATCACAATATTTCCGAATACTAAAGCAGCAAGAACATCCATAGTATTATATCCTTCTAGAATACCAGCCGATAATGCACCTGCTGAAGTTGAATATAATTCTGTAGGTGTGCCATAACTTCCCATAGGATTTACTATTGAAGCTATAATTAGAATAATGATAGCAATCAACAATACTGGTGTGATTATAGTTCCTATTCTATCAACTAATTTTCCTGGATTAATTGATAACCATAAAGACAATCCCATAAAAAATGCTAAAAATAATACTAATCCTATTTTTTGATATTCTTCGGGAACAAAAATACTAACTCCTAAATCATACGTCGTAGTCCCTGTTCTAGGTATTGCAAAAAATGGTCCAATAGTTAAGTATAATAACGTTGTAAATGATAATCCAAACCATTTCCCTGCTCTGCTAGATAATGCTAATAAATCTTTTTCTCCAGAGTATCCTACTACTAAAACTGCTACTAATGGCAATCCTACTCCTGTAAAAATTAATCCTAAATCAGCCCACGCCAAATTGGTTCCTGCGTTTTGTCCTAAAAATGCTGGGAAAATTAAATTACCTGCTCCAAAAAACATAGCAAATAACATAAATCCTATAGAAATGTACGGCCTTTCTTTAAAAAACTTCAAATTAAATCCTCCTTAAATATTTTAATTCTCGCCAAATGAGATGTATATATAGTATTATATTTAATATTAAATGTCAATATATTGTTTGTATTTTTTTCATTTTTAAATTAAATTTTCTAAAAATTTATATTTAAAATCAATTATTTGAAAAATGCTGTAATAGTTAATGAAAATTGATTTATTTTCATTTATTGCTCATTCAACCATACAAATATTTATACAACAAATAAAGACAAATACAACTTAATTTGTATTTGCCTTTTATATTACTTATTACTGTTATCTTCTTTATAATCACAGTTAGCACAATAAACTGCTTTCTTTCCTTCATAAAGAATATTTTCACACTTAGGACAATTTCTATTTATAGTCTTATCCCACGAAACAAAATCACATTCAGGAAATCCTTCACACCCATAAAATATCTTACCTTTTTTAGATTTTTTCTCCAAAATATCATGTTTTTTACATTTAGGACAAGTAACTCCTATTTTTTTCTGGATAGTTTCTGTATATCTACAATCTGGAAAATTAGAACAAGCAACAAATTTTCCAAATTTTCCTAACTTAAATAGTAATGGCGAATTACACTCCGGACAATTTTCTCCTGTGTACTCCTTTTTGATCTCTATTTTTTCTAATTCTTGCTCCGCTTTTTGAACATCTTTATAAAAATTATCATAAAAATTATATATAGCTTCTTGCCATTTTATATTTCCTTCAGCTATCTTATCTAAATCACTTTCTAAATTTGCTGTAAATTCAGAGTTAATTATATCTGGGAAGTACTGTGATATTATATTACACACTATTTCTCCTAATTCTGTAGGAACGAATGCTTTATTCGTAATTTTAGCATAGTATCTTCTTTGCAAAGTATCTATTATAGTTGCATAAGTAGATGGTCTTCCTATGCCTAGTTCTTCTAAAGTTGCGATTAATCTTGCCTCTGAATATCTAGCTGGTGGTTGAGTGAAGTGTTGCTGTTCTTTGATTTCTTTTATTTTTGCTTCTTCACCTTTTTCAAATTCAGCATATCTTTTGATTTTTTCTTTCTCTTTTAAAACTTTCAAAAAACCATCAAAAATAACCTTCGACTCACTAGCTTTATATACTACTTTATTATTTTCAAATGTTGTACTTGTTGATTCATAAACTGCTGCTGCCATTTGACTAGCTATAAATCTTTCCCAAATCAATTTATAAAGTTTAAATTGATCATTAGTTAAATACTCTTTTATTTTATCTGGCGTAAACTCTATATTTGTAGGACGAATACCTTCGTGAGCATCTTGAACATTTTTTTTATTTTTTACCTTTTTATTACCTAAAAGAGCATATTCTTTTCCATAATTTTCTAAAATAAAGTTATAACAAGAGTTCTTTGCTTCATCAGATATTCTTATAGAGTCAGTCCTCATATAGGTAATAAGCCCTGTAATTCCTCCTAATTTTTTCAAATTTATTCCTTCATATAATTCTTGTGCAACACTCATAGTCTTTCTAGTCTTAAAATTTATTTTTCTAGAGGCGTCTTGTTGCATAGTTGAAGTAGTATATACATTAGGAGCATTTCTATTTTTATTTGTTTTTGATACATCGGTAACTAAAAATGTCTGACCTTTTATAGCTTTCTTTATTGAATCAACATCTTTTTTGGATTGTAATTTTATTTTTTCTCCTTTGTAAGAATAGAAATTAGCTGTCAATATCCTTCTATTTTTTATAAAGTCTATCGGCATTGACCAATACTCTTCTGGTATAAAGTTTCTAATTTCACTTTCTCTATCAACTATTAACTTTAATGCCGTACTTTGAACACGTCCAGCTGATAATTTAGGTTTTACTTTTTTCCACAATACAGGAGATATATTGTACCCTACTAATCTATCTAATACCCTTCTAGCTTGTTGAGAATCTACTAGATTTTCATCTAAATCCCTTGGATGTTTTATAGCTTCTTTTACTGCATCTTTAGTAATTTCGTTAAAGATAATTCTATTTTTTCCTTTATCCAAATCTAGTATACTTGATATATGCCAAGCTATTGCTTCACCTTCTCTATCAGGATCGGATGCTAAGTAAATATTTTTCATCCCTTTTGCTTCTTTTTTTAAATTTTTTATTACATCTCCTTTTCCACGTATAGAAATGTAATCAGCAACTATATTATCTCTATCAATTACCTCTACTCCCATTCTACTTTTTGGTAAGTCTTTTATGTGTCCTTTGGAAGAAATAACTTTGTACTTCTTACCAAGATATTTTTCTATTGTTTTGGCTTTTGACGGAGATTCGACAATTACTAAATTTTCTGCCATTTATTTTTTCTCCTAAAATTTTATAGTAAGTGTAATATTAATGTATTTTCTTTTAATTGTCAATTATCTTAATCAATTTTAGTTAAAATCAACGGTTCTCCATTTTCTTGAACAACAATTGTATGTTCATATTGAGCTACAAAAGAATTATCTTTTGTAACTAATTCCCATTCATCACGATCACTATTCCCTACTTCTTTGGCCTTTGTAGAAACGAATGGTTCTACAGCTAAACACATACCTTCTTTTAAAATAAGATTATCCCACGGATCAAAATAATTAAAAACGTGACTAGGCTCTTGATGCAAGCTAGTTCCAATTCCATGACCAGTTAAATTTTCTATTACTTCTAATTTATGTTCCTTTATTTTTTTATGAATATTTTTTCCTATTTGATTTATCTTCTTCCCTGCAACTGCAAATTTAATTCCTTCATAAAATGATTCCTTTGCAACGTCACAAACTTTTTGTTTCATTGGATCATCACATTTTCCAACTACAAAAGAAATACCTGTATCCGCATAGTACCCATCCTTACAGCCAGAAACATCTATATTCAATAAATCTCCATCTTTTAATATTTTACTATTTGACGGAATTCCATGTGCTACTTGATTGTTAAGAGAAATGCAAGTATATCCCGGAAAATCATATTCAGTTATAGGCGCAGATTTTGCTCCGTATTCTTCAAACATTTTTTTAGCTATATTATCAAGTTCTTTAGTAGATATTCCAGGACGTGCATTTTCTTGCATAGTATCTCGAATTTTAGCACAAATATAGCCTATTTCTTTCATTTTTTCTAATTGTTCTGCATTATTTATTATCATTTTTTACCTCTTAACTTATAATTAAAATAGTTTACTTAAATTTTCTATACTATATGTAGGTTGTTTTACTTTATTTAGTAACTGTTCCTTACTCGTAACTCCAGTTTGAACATGAATAGTGTCTATATTACTATTTATACCAGCTAATATATCCGTATCATAATTATCTCCTACCATTACAATATCTTCTTTACTATAACCAAATTTACTTATTGCTAGTTCCATCATAATGTTATTAGGTTTTCCTATAACCGTTGCTTCAGTATCAGTAGCATATTCTAACAATTTTACTTGGCCTCCATTACTAAGTGCCATCCCATTTTCTGTTGGAAGTAATTTATCAGGGTTAGTGGCAACAAACTTAGCCCCTTTTAATATAATTTGACAAGCTTTAGTTAGCTTATCATAATTTACCAATCTATCCAAGCCAACTACTACTCCCTGTGCTTCTTCTGATACTAAAGAGATATTATTTCTTTCTAGGGTGGACTTCAATCCTGCTTCACCAATAACAAATACTTTCTTTATGTTATTATTTAATAAATACATAGCCGTTGCTGCAGATGATGTAAAAACATTTTTTTCTGAAGTTGTTATATCAAATTCTTTTAATTTACTTACTACATCTTTTTCTAATCTAGTAGAATTATTGGTCAAAAACAAATAATCTATATTGTTATCGTTTAAATAATCTATAAACTCTTTTGCGTACTCTATTTTTTCATTCCCATTATATATAGTACCATCTAAATCTATTAAGTATAATTTGTAGGATTTAATTTTCATCTTTTCTCCTATCTAAAATAATTTTTATAGTTAATATTTTACAATCTTTTCAAAAAAAATAAAAGTAGTATTATATAAATACTACTTTAAAATCTATAATTAATGATTTTATTTTTTGGCTAATTTTGATATCTCAACAATTACGTCAGCAGCTTTCTTCATATCGTCTAAACAACTAAACTCATATTGCCCATGGAAATTCTCTCCTCCAACAAATATATTAGGTGTTGGTATACCCATATAAGATATTTTAGAGCCGTCCGTTCCTCCACGAATAGGTACTATAATAGGCTTAATATCTAAATTTTTCATAGCCAACTCTGCAATATCGACAGATTTTTTGTCTTTTTCTATAATATCTCCCATATTATAATATTGATCAAACAATTCATAATCAACTACATTTCCATATTTAGCATTAATTTGCTTAGCAACATCTTCACAAAATTGTTTTCTAGATAAAAATTTCTCTCTATCAAAGTCACGAATTATATATGTTAGCGTTGCTTCTTCTATTCTAGCTTTTAAGTCATGAAGTAAATAAAATCCTTCATATCCTGAAGTATGCTCTGGAACTTCTTCTTTAGGGAATAATGATGCTAACTCAACTGCAATCATATTTGCATTTTTCATTTTATCTTTTGCTGTTCCGGGATGGACACTAACACCTGTTATTTTGTATGTAATTTGAGCAGCATTAAAACTTTCATATTGTAATTCTCCTAATACTCCTCCATCCATAGTATACGCATAGTCTGTATTAAAATATTTTGCATCAAAATTATCTGCTCCTCGCCCTATCTCTTCATCCGGACCAAAAGCTACACGAATCTCTCCATGTTCAATTTCTGGATGTTCTAATAAATATTTCATAGCTTCTACTATCTCTACAATTCCAGCTTTATCATCAGCTCCTAGTAGTGTAGTACCATCTGTTGTAATAAGTGTTTTCCCTACATAATTTTTTAAGTTAGGAAAGTCTCCCAGAGTCATTAATATATTTTCGCTATTATTTAATACAATGTCTTCCCCATCATACACATCTATAACATTAGGTTTAATTCCTACTGCATTAAAGTCTGCCGTATCAACATGAGAGATAAATCCTATTTTATCAAAAGGTTTATCCGTATTGGCTGGTAATGTTGCTGTTAAGAAACAATTTTCTTCTGTTAGCACTACATCACTCAATCCTATTTCTTCTAATTCTTGTTTTAGCATTTTCAAAAATTCTTTTTGCTGTGGTGTTGATGGAATAGTATCACTACTAGCATCAGATCTAGTTTCAAACTTAACGTATTTTAGAAATCTATCTAACATAGTATTATATTTCATAATATTTCACCTCTTATTTTTATTAAAATAGTTCTTTATATTGCTTAGAGAACTGACGATAAGAAAATTCTCCTTTTTTTCTATCATTATAACCACCTGAAACTAATTTAGTTAAAATACTATCATAATCAGTAACTTCTTCTAATTTATCATCAAGTATTATATCTTTTCTAATAGAAAATGTAGCAAAACAAGTACCTATTAGTCTAGTTTCTCTCGTTGTGTGATTAAAAGCAGAAACCTCTACAAATATTTCTATACTTCTATTACCTACTCCAGATACATAACTTTTTAATGTTACCATATCTTCTTTCGGAACTGCATCAATAAATTGATAATTATCAATACTAGCTGTAACAAATGGTATGCTAGTATATTTTCTCACAACTAATCCCATAATTTCATCTAACCAATAAAGAATTTGTCCACCAAATAACGTATTATGTCGATTCAAATATGATGGATATATATTATAGTTTCCTTCTACAATTGTATTTTTGTAGTCCAAAATTAATTACCTCCACAACCTTCTTTTTCTAAGTTGATATTTAATATAAACTGACTTAGAAAATAAGAATTTCTAAATCAGTTTGTATAAATTATTCTATTGAATATAGTAAATCTAGTACTACTTTTTCTACAGTATCAATTTTTGCTTCTGCTTGTTTTTTATCATCTCCCCTTACATAAATGTAAAGTTTAACTTTTGGCTCTGTTCCACTTGGTCGCAATGTGTACCAAGTTTCATCATCGTAAGAGAATTTAACAGCATTTGTTTTTTCTATATCTATAGCTACTTCACTATTATTAATTAAATCATATTCTTTTTCTACTAAATAATCTGTTATAGCAACTACTTTAGCTCCTGATATTTCTTTTGCATATATTTCTCTATATTTTTCCATCATTCTAGAAATACGTTTTGCTCCTGCTGCACCTTCTAAAGTTATAGATATAGTTTTATCTAGGTAGTATCCATATTTTTTATAGAAATCTTCTAAAACATCTACTAATGTTTTTCCTTGTTTTTTATAATATGCTGCTGCTTCTACTAACACCATTGCAATAGTTACACCATCTTTATCTCTAAGGAAAGTTCCTACATTATAACCTATACTTTCTTCATACCCCATAATATAATTCTTTTCTTTGGTAATATCAAATTCATTAGGTAATGCCGAGATATTTTTAAATCCTGTAAGAACATCAATTACTTCTATTCCATATTCTCTACAAAGAGGCTCTACCATTTTCGAAGTAACTATTGATTTAACTATTACTGGATTTTCTGGCAATTTATTTCTTTCATCTAAACTTTCTATAACATATTTTACTAAAAGAGCCCCTACTTGATTTCCATTTAAAGAAACAATTTCATTTTTATGAACAACTTCAACTGCTAATCTATCGCAGTCTGGGTCTGTAGCAATTAAAATATCTGCATTAACTTTTTTAGCTAATCTCTCACTATATTCGAATGCTGCAACATCTTCTGGATTTGGATATTCTATCGTTGGGAATGTACCATCTGGATCTTTTTGTTCTTCTACTACATGTACATTTTTGAATCCTCGACGTGCTAAAACCGTAGTAACAGCTTTATATCCTGCCCCATTTAAAGGAGTATAAACTACTGAAATATCTTTATCAATATTATCATCGTTAATAGTTTGTGCTAAAGCTTCTTCGTAGAATTTCTCATCTACTTCTTCTCCTATATATACTAATAATCCTTTTTCTAAAGCATCTTCCTCAGATATAGTAACATATTCTCCGAATATATCCATTGAATTAATATATTCTAAAACTTTATCACTTATATTAGATTTAATTTGAGAACCTTCTTCCCAATAAACTTTATAGCCATTATATTCTTTTGGATTATGGCTAGCTGTTATATTTATCCCACTAGCAGTTCCTAAATAACGAATAGTATAAGAAAGTTCAGGCGTTGGTCTTAAATCCTCAAATAAGTACGCTTTTATTCCGTTACTTGCCATAACTAAAGCAGCTAACTTAGCAAATTCTTTCGAGAATAATCGACAATCATGAGCGATAGCTATACCTTTATCTTGTAACCCATTATCTATAATAGTTTGAGCTAATGCTTTAGTTGCACGAGCTATTATAAATCTATTCATTCTATTAGAACCCATTCCTACTTTCCCTCGTAGACCAGCAGTTCCAAATTCTAACTCTTTATAAAATCTATCTTCTTTTTCTTCCTCATTATTTACTATGTTTATAAGTTGATTTTTTTCTTCTTCCGTCAACATTGGGCTTTCTACCCATTTTTTGTATAACTCATTGTATTGCATATTCAAATTACCTTTCTAGTCTAAATAATTAAGCTAATTCTAAAGCTATTTCCATCATTTTTGTAAATGCTGTTTGACGTTCTTCAGGTGTTGTTTCTTCTCCTGTAACTAATGAGTCACTAACAGTTAAAATTGTTAAAGCGTTAACTCCTGCTGCTATTGCATTAGCATACAATGCTGTACTCTCCATTTCTACTGCTAAAATTCCCATTTTTATCCAATTTTCCATAGCACTCTTGTCTGCGTTATAGAATATTTCACTACATAAAATATTTCCTACGTGTGTATCTACTCCTTTTTCGTTTGCTACTTGATAAGCTTTATTCAACAGTTCGAAAGAAGCAGGTAAACTTAACTGTCCAGGTATATTATACTGATGTAAATAATTAGAATTTGTAGATGAAGTCATTCCTAAAATTACATCATATAATTTAACTTCTGGTTGTAGAGCCCCACAAGTACCTATCCTTATAAGATTTTTCACCCCAAAGAAATGAATTAATTCATAAGAATAAATACCTATACTAGCCGGTCCCATTCCTGTACCCATTACAGAAATTTTCTTTCCTTTATAAGTTCCTGTATATCCTAACATTCCTCTAACTTCATTAAAGCATTTAGCATCTTCTAAAAAAGTTTCTGCTATAAATTTAGCTCTTAACGGATCCCCAGGTAATAAAATAGTTTCAGCAATTTCTACTCCATTAGGCTTAATATGTGGTGTCTGAATATTTGTCATTTTGTTCCTCCTGAAAATGTTTTACCTATATATTATACATTCTTTTTAAAAATCTAACAAGTTATTTTTTATTATTACGTGTCTATATTAATATTTCTGTTATACAAGCTGTAATCATCTAAAATTTAATTTTTCTAACTAAAACCGTGTAGCATTTATTTTTTGTATACATTTACAATGGTTTATTCTAGCATTTTATTTTTAATTATTATATAATAAGTACTATCAATTTATTTTAAAGAAAGAGAGGTTTTTTAATGTTACAAGTAAGTATTTTATTACCTTTACTTGCAATTTTTATAGTACCTTTACTCAAAAAATATGTAAAAAACATACATCTAGGAGCATTTATTATATTCATTCCTTTTAGTTTGTTTTTATATTTTTTAACAACTATAAAAAGTATATATAATGGAAATCGACTAATAAGTACATTTTCGTTTGCATCTAATGTTGGACTAGATATAAATCTCACTTTAGACGGTCTATCATTGTTATTTGCACTTCTTATTACTGGTATAGGTACTTTAGTAATTCTTTATTCTACATACTATATGCAAAAGGATGATCCTAAGCTACATAAATTTTATATCTTTTTAATGATTTTTATGTCAGCAATGCTAGGAGTAGTTTTATCTGATAATTTGCTTAGTATGTATATGTTTTGGGAATTTACTTCTGTATCATCATTCTTGCTTATTAGTTATTGGCATGAAAGTGATGTATCAAGAAAAGGTGCACTAAAATCACTCATAATAACTGTTTTTGGTGGAGTATTAATGTTATTAGGAATCTTTATCCTTTATAATATTACAGGTAGTTTCATCATATCAGATATTATAAACTATAGTCAAAATAACAGTTTTAATAATATTATATATATAGCTATGGTTTTAATGATTATCGGTGCATTTACTAAATCGGCACAATTCCCATTCCATATTTGGTTACCAGATGCGATGGCTGCACCTACTCCTATTAGTAGTTACTTGCATTCAGCTACAATGGTTAAAGCAGGTATCTATCTACTTCTTAGAATAGGTGTTGTTTTTGCATTTAACAATACTTTTGGAAATATCCTAATTGCTTTTGGTGCAATTACTATGCTACTAGGATCTATTAATGCAATATTTTTAAAAGATTTAAAATCTATATTAGCATATTCAACAATTAGTCAGCTAGGTATGATGACTCTAATGATTGGTATTGGTAATCTTGGATTAGCTAACAATAATAATTCTGTTTATACATTTGCATTTTATGCCGTTTGTTTTCATATCTTAAATCACGCAGCATTTAAAGCAAGTTTATTTATGGTAACAGGGATAATAGACCATACTCTACATTCTCGTGATATATCAATGATAAGAGGTATGCGTGCATTCTTACCTGTAAACTTTGTAATTAGTATTTTAGCAGGAATGTCTATGGCGGGAGTTCCTCCTTTTAGTGGATTTTATTCAAAAGAATATTTCTTAACGGTTCTTTATAGTTTAACTAATACTAGTCCTATGTATTTAATAGTGATTTTTATGGCTGTAATTGCAGCTATAGGAACTTTTGTTTATTCTATGATTCTTGCTTTTAAACCATTTTTAGGAACATTTGATAATAAAGTTCTAGGAAAACATAAATTTCATAAGCCTAGCAAAGGTATAGTAATAGCTCCAGCAATTCTTGCTATCTTTACTTTAGCTAATAATTTTTATAAAGATTATATAGTTATACCTGCTCAAGAAGCGGCAGTTAAATCAAAAGACTACACAACACATATTAATCACGATAGCATTATATCAACAGAGTTAATAACAACAATAATTGTAATAATTATAGGTTCAATTATTTATGTAACTTTCGCTAGCAAAAATGTAGTTTATAATTATAGTGCCGTTATTATATCTATTCAAAAACTTTATGATAAATCTGCTACTAATCTTCACAAATTATGTGAATATTTGCACGATTTATTCATAACTAATAGAATAAGACGCAATATGAGTTATATCTTTGTAACACTTTCTGCAACTATAATCGGAGGGTACTTTGCACTAGGATCACCTAAACTTATTGGTAATTTCTCTGAAGTACACTATATCAACATAGTACTTGCTTTCGGAATTGCAACATGTTGTCTAGCTTTAGCTAAAATTACTAATAGATTGGTTTTAATTATGACATCATCTGGTATAGGATTTATGATGACAGCTCTATATGTTACATTCAGAGCTCCTGATCTTGCTATGACTCAATTTGTTATAGAATCTATATCTACAATAATCTTTTTAGTGGCATTTATAATATTGACTAATAAGACAAAACATATAGAAAAGCCTAAGTTCAAATTAACTAATGCTATAATTGCAACAATTACCGGAATAAGTTTCACAATAGTAGGTCTAGTAGCTTATGCTCAAAAACATCCATCTGAAATTAGTAAATTTTATTTTGATAATGTAAAACCTTCTGGTGGAGGTAATATTGTCAATGTTATTATAGTAGATTTCCGTGGCTTTGATACATTGTTTGAAATAACAGTTATGTGTATGGTCGCATTAATCATTTACGCTATGTTCAAAATTATAAAAAAAGGAGAGAATAAAAATGAAAACTAATGATTTAATATTAAAAACCTTAGCTTCTACTGCTTCAATAGTTATATTTTTATTATCTCTTTATTTATATTTTACAGGACACTTTTATCCTGGTGGAGGGTTCGTAGGTGGTCTTCTTTGTACAATGGCTATATCCTTAGCTATGTTCACTTATGGAATTGATAAAACTAACAAATTACTACCTATAAACTATATTTATGTTACTGCCGCTGGATTATTATTTTCTGTTGGAACTGCATTTAGTGGTATGCTGGTAGGAAAAAATTTCTTTAAACATCATTTTACTCACGCTCATATTCCACTAATAGGCGAAGTCGAGCTTCACACTGCTGCTATTTTTGACCTTGGAGTTTATTTAGTAGTTGTTGGTGTTTTAATGTCAGTTATATTAGCTTTTGGAAAGGATGGTAAATAATGGAATTTTATATGATTATACTTTGCGGTATTTTAGTAGGATTTGGTGTTTATCTTATGCTTTCTAAAAGTACTATGCGTATTATTATCGGTGTCGGTCTTTTTGGACATGCCGCTAACATTGTAATACTTATTGCTGGTGGTTTGTACGATGGAGATATTCCAATTATTTCTGAATTAGGAAACGATTATATAGATCCAGTACCGGCTGCATTAATACTTACAGCTATAGTTATTGGATTTGCTGTTACATGTTTATTAATATCTATTTATATAGCTAATTACAAACTAAAAGGTAGCGATGATATAACAGTCCTTGAAGATGTAGAAAATATTAATAAGGAGGTAAATGCTAATGAGTAGTAATTTAACAGTTTTACCTATAGCAATTCCGTTATTATTCGCTGCTATAGCTATATTTTTTAAAAACAAAATATCTATCCAGCGAACAATTACTTTAATTGCTAATATTTTAGTTATTGTATCTGCTGCTTATAATATTTTTCTAGTAAAAAATTACAAATTACTATTTTTAGAAATGGGGAACTGGGTTAGCCCATTTGGAATAACACTTGCTTTAGATGGTATTAATAGTATACTTATACTTATATCAGCTACAGTATTTTTGGCAACATTACTATATTCTTTCAAAACTATTGATAAGCAAAGGGAATTAAGTTTCTTCTATCCAGGATTTTTATTAATTATGGTAGGTATTAATGGAGCCTTTACTACAGGAGATATATTTAATTTATTTGTATTTTATGAAATTTTACTTATGTCTTCTTACTTATTGCTTTTAGTAGGTATAAACAAAGAACAAGTTAAATCTTCAATAAGTTATGTGCTTATGAACGTTTTTGCAGGAAGTTTATTCGTTATAAGTGTTGGTTATTTATACACTATTGTTGGTAGCTTGAATATGGCTTATATTTCAAAAACTATTATTAACTTAGAAGACAAAACTGCCCTTTATTTAGTAGGAGCAGTAATGATTTTTGTATTCGCAATGAAAGGTGCTTTATTCCCGCTATTTACATGGATGAATAGAGCTTACGCTGCTCCTCCAATAGCTATTTCTGTAATTTTTGCAGCATTGCTTACTAAAGTTGGGCTATACTCTATAATTAGAACGTACAGTTTATTTTACTTTGACTCTAGTTTTATAAAGTATCTATTAATATACTTAGGGATAATTTCTATAATTGCTGGATGCATTGGTGCAATTTATCAAAAAAATCTAAAACAAATAGTAATTTTTAATATAGTAATATCTTTAGGAGTTATGGTTACTGGTGCTGGATCCCTAAATGTTAGTAGTATAAAAGGAACTATTTTGTACGCAATTAATGATATACTATTAAAAGCTGTACTTTTCCTTATAGTTGGTTTAATTATCTATGTTTGTAATGTTCATAGTATCCAAAAATGTGGATTAATAAATAAATATCCATTACTTGGTTGGACGTTCTTCATTACAACACTTTGTTTAGCTGGAGTACCTCCTTTTAGTGGATTTTATGGTAAAGCTCTTATAATTCGTGGTTTAGTAGAAAATGGACAAATATTTGCTAGTATCATAGTTACTCTATCTGGTTTAATTATATTCTATTCACTTATAAAAATATTCTTAAATATATTTTATGATAATATTAATAAAAACTTAGAATATAAACCATTACCTAAATCATTATTAGTTCCTGTTATTGCACTATTATTAATTGCTATAACTTTAGGAGTATGTAGTAATTGTATTGATTCATTTTTAGATCAAAGTGCATCTACTATTTTGAATCCTCAACAATATATAGACTTAGTTTTAAAGAAAGGATAATGTAATATGGCAATACAAATTTTAATAAATATCGTTATCGGTTTCTTATGGATGGTACTATCTAACGGATATAACTCTGAATATTTTGCTGTCGGATTTTTCTGGGGAGCTGTTATTCTTATAATTTTTCAACGACTTTTACCAGGACAAATTTATTTTTCTTACATTTATAGATGGATTAAATTAATATTACTATTTTTAGTTGAATTAATTAAAGCAGACATTGCTGTGTTCAAATTAATGTATAAACCTAAATTAGATGTAAATCCGGCAATATTTGAATACCCGTTGGATGTAACAAAAAATTGGCAAATTACATTGTTAGCTAACATGATAACTTTAACCCCTGGAACAATTACAGTAAATGTAAGTCATGATAATTCTAAATTATTTATTCACCGCTTAGATACAGAAGATATCCCTGGTGAAATAGAAGCTATTAAATCTAGTTTTGAAAAAGCTATATTGGAGGTTGAAAATAATGGATAAAATTTTAAACTTAACAATATTAGCAGGAATATTCGCCAGTGCTTTAATGATTGTATTTTTACTATATTATATGGTAACTAGAAAAAGCATTTATGACAAATTAATTGCTAGTGATTTAATCGCAATGCCGTTAATTTCTGCAATAGTTCTAATTAGTATGTATTACAAAACATCATCATATATATCACTTATCTTGATTATTTCTGCAATCTGCTTTATAGGTACTGTAGTTACGGCTAGATTCTTAGCTAGAAAGGAGGTCTTTACTGATGATGACAATAAATAATATTATCACTATAGCAATAATTGCTCTAATTATAATTGCTATTTTTGCAATGTTTAGTACAATATTAGGTTTCATAAGACTTCCTGATGAACTAACAAAAATTCATGCTGCTGGTGTTACAGGATCTTTTGCTGTAGAATTAATATTAATTGCAGGATTCTTATATTTCTATAAATACATGGACAGCTTAGAATTTAAATTAATATTATCTATAGTTTTTCTATTTTTAGTATCACCAATAACAGCACATATGATAGCTTTAAGTTCTATCGTTAGAAAAAAATCTGCTTTTTTTAAACGTGAAAATCAGATTGAACAAGTTCTAGAAGACATAGAAAAATTTAATAAGAAATAAAATTTAAAACTGGAGCTTAACTAAGTTCCAGTTTTCTAATTATATTAATCTTGACTTATGATAAGTATTATAGTAATATCAAGCTAGGCTAATTTATTGAAAAGATATTAAGGAGAAATTAGAATGAGAAAATATTTTGGAACAGATGGTATAAGAGGTATTGCAGGCGATACTCTAACTGCTGAATTAAGCTTTAAGGTAGGACGTGCATTAGGTAGACTTCTTAAATCAAAAAGTGAAAATCCAAAAGTTTTAATAGGTAGGGATACTCGTATTTCTTGTGATATGATTGAAAACTCTATAGTTGCTGGATTAACCAGCGTTGGCGTAAATGTTATGTTATCAGGTGTAATACCTACTCCAGCAATAGCATATTTGACAAATACTTTAGAAACAGAAAGTGGTATTATGATATCAGCTTCTCACAATCCATATCAAGATAACGGAATAAAAATCTTCGGGCCTGATGGTTTCAAATTAACTGATGAAGAGGAATTAATAATAGAAAAATATATTGACGAAGATACTATAGAGAACTCTACTCATAGTAACATAGGTCGTATTCATGATGCTTATGAATTAACACAAAAGTATATTCAGCATATTAAATCTACAATAAACAATAATTTAGAAAATCTTAATATAGTTCTAGATTGTGCTAATGGTGCAACTACAAATATAGCACCCTTTATATTTGGAGATTTAGAGGCTAATATAGAAACTATTGGTTGCCAGCCTAACGGAATAAATATTAACGATAATGTTGGATCTACTAAACTAGATACAATTATAAATTACGTAAAAGAACACAATATAGACTTTGGATTTGCATTTGATGGAGATGGTGATAGATTACTAGCAGTTGATCACGAAGGTAATGTTGTTGATGGAGATAAAATCATGTTCATTCTTGCAAATCATCTAAAAGAACAAAATAAGTTAAAAGACAATATGATAGTATCTACCGTTATGAGTAATATAGGATTTTATCGTGCTGTTGAAGAACATAATATGCAATCAATAAAAACATCAGTTGGTGACAGATATGTAGTAGAAGAAATGAGAAAACATAATTACTCTGTAGGTGGAGAACAATCTGGCCATATAATATTAATGGACAATGCTACTACTGGAGATGGTATTCTTGCAGCAGTTCAATTAGCTTCTATTGTCAAAGAAAAAAATACTACGCTAAAACAACTTGCAGACCAAGTAACTATATATCCCCAAAAATTAATTAATATTAAAGTAGCTGACAAAAAGCTAGTTATGGAAGATGAGGAAATTCTTACAGAATGCAAAAAAGTAGAAGATGAACTATCTAATAATGGCAGAATATTACTAAGAGCTTCTGGAACTGAAAATTTAATTCGAGTAATGGTTGAAGCTGAAAGTGACGAACTTACTAAGCAATACGGAGAGAGAGTTGCTAATCTAGTAAGAGATAAATATTCAATTTAATAAATCAGAACTTAGGGTTATTACTTAAGATATTGATCAGTAAATATCTTAATAATAACTCTATTTTAAAATATGACAAGGAGGTATTGTAAATGATTGATAATATAACTAATGATATTTTGAACAGCATAGATAATAAAAAATTAATAAAACTTACAGCATCAAATTTTCGAGATAAAACCGAAGAATTAGAAAAAGTTATCGCCAAATTAATTATTATAAAAAAACAAATAAATCTACAACTTGAGTATCGCTACAAAAGAATTATAAAACATATTAATATACCTATCATTGACAAAGAAAATGTAATTAATGAATTAAAAAATATATTTAATAACTTTAGAGATATTAATATACAAACTGAACAAGAAATTATAAATATTAAAGTTTCAAAAAAATATAAATTATCAATAAATAAAAAAGTACAAAATAAAAAAAACACAATAACCACCCAAAATAAGAAAAAAAATTATCTACTGGATGAAAATTTAAAATATGATTTTCTAATATCTTTAGGAATTCAAACAAAAGATGGAAAAATAAAGCAAAACAAATTTTATAAATTTAGACAAATAAACAAATATTTAGAATACATTAACGATTGTATAACTAACTTACCATCAGACAAACATATAAAAATATTAGATTTTGGTAGTGGAAAAAGCTATCTAACATTTTCAGTATATTACTTTTTAACAAAAGTATTAAAGAGAGAAACTACTATTATTGGTATAGACCTAAAGAAAGAAGTAATAGACAATTGCAACAACATTGCTAATGAATTAAATTTCACCAATTTACACTTTGTTTATGGAAATGTTGCTAATTTTACTACAGATGATAACATAGATATGGTTATTAGCTTGCACGCTTGCGATACAGCTACTGATATAGCCATTCTAAAAGCTATATCTTGGCAAGTAAAAATAATACTAGCTGTCCCTTGCTGTCAAAAAGAAATAAATTCACAACTTAATGAAAGTTATTTACCTATAATGTTAAAACACGGTATAGTAAAAGAAAAATTCGCAAGTTTGTTAACCGACTCGATTAGAAGTGATATACTAACTTCATTCGGATATAAAGCCAATATTATGGAATTTATCTCTGAAGAAAATACTCCAAAAAATCTTTTAATTAGAGCTATTAAAAAAGATAATAAAACCAATGAACAAAAACTGAATGAGATTAAAAAATATCTAAATAGTCTTAACATAACAATGATGTTAGTAGAAGAATCGTTAAAAATATTTAATATAAAAAATAAAAGTGAACTACAATAATTATAGTTCACTTTTATTAATTCGTTAATAAGATTTTATCCATGTAACCATATTAACTGAATTAAAAATAACAACGCAAAAATATACATTAAAATATGAATGTCTTTTGCTTGTTTTTTTACTAATTTTAATAAAACATAAAACACAAAACCAAAAGCTATACCATCGTTAATTGATCCCGTTAATGGTATCCCTAAAATTGTAGCAAAAGCTGGGAAAGATTCTGTTATATCATTCCACTCTATCTTAGAAATATTTTCCATCATAAATGATCCGATTATGATTAAAGCTGGTGATGTAATTGCTGCTACTGATGACAAACTAGCTGCTAATGGGAACAAAAATAGTGATAAAAATACTAAAATAGCTGTTGTCAAAGATGTCAGACCTGTACGTCCCCCATTCGCAACACCAGATGACGATTCAATATAAGCTGTAGTTGGAGAAGTTCCAAAAAGAGCTCCTACTGTAGTTGCAACAGAATCAGCTAATAACACTTGACGTACTTTTTTTATTTTTCCATTTCTCACTAATCCCGATTGGTTAGCTACCGCAATCATTGTCCCAGTAGTATCAAATAAAGTTACCATTAAAAATGCAAATACTATTCCGTATAGTCCCATTTCAAAAACATTAATACTTTCAGTTATAGGATTATATAATATATTTAAATTAAAATTCGGAACTTGGAATATACTTCCTATTTTCAATAATCCCATAAAATAACTTATTATAGCAACTACAAACATTCCAATAAAAATTGCACCTTTTACTTCTAATACTAATAAAATTAAAATTATAACAATTCCTAACACTGTTAAATAAGCCATAGGTTCACTTAACTTACCTAACGACAATATAGTAGCTTCATTAGGGACAATTATTCCAGAATTTTTTAATCCTAAGAACGTTATAAATAATCCAATAGCTACAGAGATTCCGTATTTCAAATTATTTGGAATAGCATCGATCAAAGCTTCTCTAAATCTAGTAGCTGATAACGCAATAAAAATAACTCCAGCAATAAAACAAGTAGCCAAAATAGTAGTATAATTAGCTCCTGTAACTGCAACCATACTAGCAAAGTACGAGTTAAGTCCCATACCTGGAGCAATAACTATAGGATAGTTGGCTCCTAAGGCCAATATTAAAGTCCCTACTATACTTGCTAATACTGTAGCTGTAAATACTACATTAAGAGGAATACCTGCTGCCGACAAAATAGCAGGATTAACTACTAAAATATAACTCATTGCAAAAAAAGTAATAAAACCAGAAGATACTTCTGTTCTCACATTTGTATTATTACTATTTAGATTAAATATTTTCTCTAACATTTTTTCTCCTTATTAATATATATTATTCTTTATCAAATTTGGGTACATAAAAGTGTCTATTTTCTAAACCAAATATTCTTTCTGAAAAAGTACCTGGCTCCTGATTAGTTAAATTTTTATCAAACATTTGCATACGAGCATCTATATTAT
This sequence comes from Gemelliphila sp. 1F1, assembly GCF_056897515.1. Lineage (NCBI taxonomy): Bacteria > Bacillati > Bacillota > Bacilli > Caryophanales > Gemellaceae > Gemelliphila > Gemelliphila sp. 1F1. The sequence continues at coordinate 8,852 of NZ_JBXHBE010000008.1, read as the reverse complement.
CAATAAAATTTAAAATTTCTGCTTCTTTAATCATTGGTAGCTTTGGAGAACCAAATTCATATTTACCATGATGTGATAAAATTAAATGACGCAACAATATAACTTCTTCTCCAGATATATTCAAACTTTCTGCACAACGAGAAACTTCATCACTCATTATACTAATATGACCTAGTAACTCACCCTCTAAAGTATAAGATGTTGCAATAGGCCCACTAAGTTCTATAGTTTTCCCTAAATCATGTAAAATTATTCCACTATATAATAAATCTTTGTTTAATGATGGATAAATTTCTACTAAAGATTTCGCAATCTTCAACATCGTTACAGTGTGATAAATAAGACCTGAATAAAAATCATGATGCATTGACTTTGCTGCTGGATAAGATACAAACTGTTTTTTATATTTATTTAATAATGTTGTAACTATTGCTTTTAACTTTATATTCTGAATATCCTTCAAAAATGTATTCAATTCACCTATCATTACTTCTTTAGGTAATGGTGCTACTTGTATAAAATCATCGATAGCAATATCTTCATCTTCTTTTTTTAGTCTATAAGACTTTAATTTCAACTGCATTTTGCCACGATACTCGTTAGCAATCGCATCTACATAAATTAAAATACCAGACTGCAATACATTATAATCTTCTTCTGTAACTTCCCATAACTTAGCTTCAATACTTCCAGTTTTATCTTTTAAATTAATTGTTAAATATGGTTTCCCGCTACTAGCTATTCCTTTTGTAATATTATCTACCAAAAAAAATTGACTAATTTCTTGACCATTTGAAAAATCTTGAATAAACATTATATCACCTCTTTATAAATATTCTAACATAATATTTAATTTTTTATCTATCTGATCACTATGGTTACTATAACTTGCAGAATCTTTAGGATTAAGAATATTATAAATTTTATTATCCTTTGAAATAATTTTACTACTAGCTCCACAGCCAAGTCCTATTATAGTTTGCACTTCTTCCATAATAATTATATTGTACAAATTAATATGTCCTTTTTTTGAATAACCTATATTCTCCATATTAGCCAATATATTTTTTTGGCGATACAAATAATAAGGAATATATTCATTATTTAAAATCCATTGTTTAGTTATATTTAGCATTTCTTCCGCTTCTTGACCAGTAGCTACTCGATATTTAGATCTATTTTTTGTCATATGACTAGCTCTTTTAAAACTCAGGGCATGTACTGTTATATTTTCTGGACTTAATTTTCCAAAATTTAATAAAGTATTTTCTATATCAATCTTAGTTTCTCCAGGCAAGCCCACTATCATATCCATATTAATAGTATGTATATAGTTCCTTGATAAATAGTACTTATCAATAGTCTCTTCAACACTATGTATTCTTCCTATAGCGCGTAATGTATTGTTATTAAAACTCTGTGGATTTACACTAATTCTTCCTACATTATATTTTTTTAATACTTCTAATTTTTCTATATCTATTGTATCAGGTCTTCCAGCTTCAACCGTTATTTCCCGTAATTTGTTTAAATCAATTTTTGAATATATTTTCTTTAATACTTTCTCTAGGTCGTTTGCAGATAGACTAGTAGGTGTTCCACCACCAAAATAGATAGTAGTAACATCTCTACCTTTTTGCTTTAATATATCAAATACAAGATCAATTTCTTCAAATAACATATCTAAAAACTTTTCATTCTAGAATCATTCTTTCTAATTTGATAAGCAGGAAACGTACAATAAGCACACTTTGTTGGACAAAAAGGTATTCCAATATATACACTAACTTCACTAGTATTTAAACTGTAAATATCAGGGATTGTTTGTATTTGTGTTTTAAAAATACTTTCCAATATATTTATACTTTGGACAGAAACTAAGTAATCTTCTTTCAAAGTATCACGTACAATATTAATATCATTATATTCAGCGTATAAAATATGAAATAACTTTGTCGGCCTAATTCCTGTTAATATTCCCCAAGGAGATTCATAATCAAATATTTTATTAAACAACTTTACAACTTCTTTACTGACCAATCTCTTTAATTCTTTTTGATTTTTATCTTTTATTATAGATTTACTTTCATAATTACTATAATAATCACTTTTTAATAATATAAAATTATCATTTATTTCAAATTTCAAAGTGATATTGATCGAATCTTCTCGTTCTTGATTATTATAACAAAAAGTAGTACCTTGCACATATTGTTGCGCAAGGTGTTTTAATGTCAAATCATAAATTTCCTCGGAAATACCTGATACAAGAAAGTTATAATTATTATTGTTCATGTTTATTAAATAACTCTTCTAACGGTTTATATATAACCTTATTTATGTCTTCAATTGTAACTTGTAATCTTTGCTGTGCTTGAATTAGTTTACTAACATTTTCGTCAGCTACTAATTTCTCTTGCAACTGTTGGAAAGATTGCATTTGTTCTTCTGTAGGTTGTTCACCAGTTTGCATACTTTGCATAAAGCTATTTTGTGTATCAATAAATTCTTTATACAAAGCCTTAGATTCTACATTTTGTTCTAAATTTTCGAAAGCTGCTACTAACTCTTTATAAACATCACTTTCTCTTAGAGCTCTTTCAAATTCATTTGCTTTATCATATATGTTCATATTATTAAAATCTCCTGTCAAAATAATAATCTCATTATATCACAAATTACAACTATTTTAAAGTAACTATCATATTAAATTAAAGTTCACAATAATCTTTGTCAAATATATGTAATTGTTCATTTTTTACTTTATCTAAAGTATTATTATTGAAATTAAAATATTCAATATTCAAAATTTTTATTTTATTAAGAAGCACATACTCATAAATATTTTCTAACTCATTATTTGTAAAATAATTTCTTAAATTTACAATTATTAACAATTTATAGTCAGCTAATGTGAACATAGTTTTTAAGTAAACAAGTAACTTATCAACTAATCCTCCTTCATCATTATTTATTTGAAAATTTCCTATTTTTAAGATAGACATTACATCAATATTATCTTCAAAAGTAATATCTAACTCACTCTCATAAGTAATATCAAGCATATAATTAATTAAATTAGATTTTAATTCCTCCGTTTTGGAATAATTTTCGCAAGCTATTTTATAAAGTGATGTCAGTATTTTTTGAGTAACTTTTTTATTATTAGGTTTTAGATTAAAGATATCAGCTATAATATGTAAATTAGTTTCAAAATTTATATCCTTTCCATTTTGAGATACAATAAAATTACCACTGTATCCTAAATTTTGTCTTATCAATTCCTCAATAAAATTTCTATAATGTATTTTATCTTCAACTATAATAGTGTTAACTTTATCTTCAGAGATTTCTATTATTTTCTCGAAATTTCTATTTGTAAACTTCATAGCTCTATAAACCTTTCATCATTATTTACATATTCCTTATTTATATCTCCAACTAATATCTCCATTTTAGAAAATTGCTTTTCAGTAACTATTAGTATTTGAACAATTCCTTCTTCAGGGCAATACTTTTTAATATTGTTTGTTATTAGAAGCGAAGTTGCATGATTAAGCGCTATCTTACAATATATTGATTCTTGTAACATTATGAAACCATCTTTTATTAAATGTTTTCTAAATTTTCTATATGCTTTTCTTTGATTAGCATACTCAGTGGGCAAATCAAACATAACCATAATTCTCATAAATCTATAACTCATAATCAAAAAAAGATAATTGAGAAGTATCATCATTATTTAAAGCTCTAAAAATACCCTGAGTATATATTTTTATTGCATTTGCTATTGTTTGCTTCTTGTTATTAATAATCACATAATCGTTAAGTATTTGAACTATTTTATTTTTATGTGACGACTCAAATTCACTACCCTCCAATTTATAAACTAAACTATCAACTAAAGGTCTAAAAGGTTCCATCAAATCACAAGATAAATTAAAATTATTATATTGATTATTATGAAAAATCCCCAATTGAGTAGAATATCCACTTGCAATTATTTCTCTGTTAAAAGAAGATAGCAAAATTGCATAACCATAATTTAATGCAGCATTTGTGAAACATTCTTGTGATCTACTAAAATTTTTTCCAAACAAACTATTAAAATAAATTTTTGCAGCATGCCCTTCTCTATTAGTAATATCATTAAACTCCAATTCATCCATATAACTAATCAATTTTTCTGCCCCTACCAAATCAAACTTTTTTAACAATAAATATTGATTTTTTATCTTTTCATATACTATTTTTGTCCAAATTGCTTGCATAGTTGATTCTTCCCAATTAATTTGAAGTCTATATTTCAAACTAGTATCATGTGAGCCATAAAGACCTATTAAATTTGCATAAGGAGATCGTTTCTCATTGCAAAAAACTACGGCTACTTTATTTCTATTCAATTCATTTAAAAGTACAGCAGTTATACTAACTGCCGTACTTTCTAAAATAACCATATACAATTCACTAATATTTATTCTCTTTATATCTTCCGCTCTTCTTACAATCATGTAATTCATTTTATAATCTAATTTTGCTCTTTCCCTAATAATCACTGTTCTCCAGCTCATAACTTACTCCTTAATTTTATATAATTTTTACAAATCTTTCTCTAAGACCCGTTACTGATTGTTCAATTATTTCAAATTCATGTACATTAGCAAAGCTAAATGCAAGCGTACTACGAGAAACTGATATACCGAAGTATTTTTTTGTATCGTATACAGTTTTTTTGTGAGATATAGTATTCAAAAGCTCCAAAATAGCACTACATTGATCTTCTATAGATAAACTTACAAATCTTTCTCTTACCTCTTTCTTTGAAAACCCTTCATAATTATTTGACCTAGATGCTCTAAAAATTCCACTATTCATTTTGTTTAATATATAATCAAATAACGCTAGATTATTTTCTGGCAAAATTCTGGACGTACTAACTTGATCAATTTTTCCTTTCATTTCAATATTTTTATAGTGAAGTACTGCAACATCTTTTAGCATAGGTATATATTCCCTATCAAATAATACTTGAACTGCTACATCTATGCATAACTTATCATTAGTTTTTCCACCTATGTAATAGTAGTAATCATTTATTTTAACCAAATTGTTAATTACTAACTTTCTATATCTTACAACTATATTCTCTACTTTTTTATTTTTAACTACTATCATATTTCTAGCATATCTTACTATATCTTCATTACTTTTAATATTATCTTTTAAATATATTGGAATTGGTAATATAGCAAATTTTTCTTTAACATTATCTTTATCTAATATATTATAACTAACTATACTGAAATAAGCTATTTTCACATTTTTAAAACCACCGTATTTAGTAACTTTTTGTAACTTAGTATCACTAGCTTTTAATGGCATATATACTAAATCTTTAGTTTTTTTCTTATTATGTAACGTAGCATCATATAATGCTCCTTTTTGAGAAGCTGATTTTCTAGTAATTAATACTCTCTTGTAATTAATACTATCTAAAACTGTTTTTAACGTTTCATCTGTATTCCACGCTATAACTCCATTTCGCTCAATATTATACTTGTACATTTTATCTAAATTATATTTGAAATTTTTATTAGAAAGTATTCCTATTATGTCTTTCGTGAACTTAACATCAAATGCATTCCCAACTACTATATTTAAATACGCATCGTGGGCGTGATGCAAATCATTTAAATTTCGTATTTTAATTAACTCTGGATTTCTAATAGTTGTTTTATTTTTTCCAGATTTTTTATCAAACTCTCGTTCATATGCAAATGTATATCTAAAATCTGTCACATTTTTAGCTTTTACATAGCATATTTCTGTTTTTGGATACAATTTTTTTAATAAATTAGCTACTACTTTTACAGACTGTGATGTTTCTACAAGTTGTCTGTTAATAAAATTAGCCAGTTCTTCATTAGTAAGTTCAGTATTTCTAATTAATCTATTGTATTTCTCTTCGTGTATTAATCCTAAATCACGTAATAATTTCCAATGTTTTTTAGTTTTATCAATATTTTTTAAAGCATCTTGAGGAATTGGATAACTGTCTCCTTTTTTACTATTACTTTCTCGTGTTACTAGTACCAAGTTGTTTAATATACTGTCGTCTTTAGTTTTACTTCTAGGGTATATATGATCAATATCGTATGCAGATGTTTCTAACATATCTAAATCTATTTTTTCTCCTGTATACATACATCTTCCTAGTTGTTGGTAATACAGATAATATTTTTTCTGTCTTAATCTTTTATTATCAGATTGTTCAAATTTTGATTTGTCTATATACTCATCTACATTTATTTTCTTATAAGCCTCTTGTAATTTTTTGCTTCTTGTAGCGGAAACTTTTTTATTATCACTATTTTTTCTAGTAGTTTCTATAAATATTTTTTTAGGGCTTACCCCTATTTCTTTAGTCAGCTCGTCTAATATTTTTAAACTTTGCCAAATAGATCTTTTTACAGATGGTGATAAGTATTGTTCGTCCAGTAAATCATAAGATAATTTTGTATAATCAAATGTATCTTTACTATTATAACTGTCTATGCTTTCTAAAAATCCTCTTTCATTACTCAGTATCTCCATTAAATTGTAAGAAGTATTTCGCATAACATCAATTATATTTGATTGTTCTCCACTATCACTTATAATATTTTCACTATATACTTCTGTTAAGAATTTCCTTGATAATCTTCCCCAATCTTTATACCTTAAGTTTAATAATTTTAATATTTTTTCTTTACTTAAAATATTTCCATAGTTACTAACAATTTTATTTTCCAAAATATCTTTAGAATCGCCAAATAAAGTTATCCATAAAATTATATCTTCTACCATAGAAACTTCAAAATCTTCTCGTAATATTTCTTTTATTTCTACATAAGATTTTAAGGTAGTTTGAATATTTTTATAAATCCCAGATAATTCTTGATGCTTATCTAATATTCCTAAAGATTTTAAATATTTTTCTAACATAGTTTTTGTAACTTTTTTTACAGAATGTTTATAAAAAGTTTCAATAATATCATTTTTTATTTCTACCGACAGCTTATTATTATCTACTTTTAAATTATTAAGTTCATTTAACAAACTAAACTCTGAATATAATAAAGAATGCTTAGGTAGTACATCTTCTTCTATTAAGTAGCTACACTTTTTTGTCATTCTATTTATAAATTTTTCTGCACTCTTCTCCTTATCAACTATTTTTTCAAAATTCCAAGGAGTTATAGGTTCTGAACTGTTTCTGACTATCCAACTATTACCACCTTTATCTTCGTGATAATTATTTAAAGGTCCTACATAATAAGGTATCCTAAATTCAAGCAGTTTTACTATTTTTTCAGAGACAGAAAGTCCATCAACTTTTTCTGCCAAAAATTGATAATATTGCTCTGCATTTATTAATATTTTCTCCAATTCTTCTTTATGAAGTTGATAAGGGATTACTGCATTATTTTCACTTCTCAATAATTGTAAAAATTCATTTCTGTCAAGTTTTAATTTTATTTGATTAACTATTTCTTCGTTAGATAAATTATTTAATATATTTTTGTTCAAAAATACTTTAAAATCATCATAAGAAGCTACTTTAGAAATAGTTCCATTACCATCTTTAGATAAGCTATTTCTTCTAGTATATGCAATATAATTATCTTTTAAATTATCTCTAAAGCACATTCTATATAAATTTCGTTTTTCTTCTTCGTTTAATTTACTATCTTTTAAGATAGCATCTTTCAATAACCTTAAATCTTTTTTATGATTTTTGAATATCTCAACTTTAGACTCCGAAATAGTTAGATTTTCTTTTTTCATATTTGCTAAAATTATAGAATCATATAATTGTTTCGCTAAATCAAGTATAATTATTTCATCACCCAAAATATTTTCATAAACACTTCTTTCATCATCATAAATAATTTTATCCAGTTGTATTTTAGGTTTATCACTTTCTTTTAGTGAATCATCTTGTAATAATATAGAAAGATTTCCTGATAGCCCTAGAGATATTTTAAAAAATTCTTGCAACTGTTTATTTTTTTCTACTACTAGTACTATCTTTTTTGTTTTATCTAGTCGACTAATATTTCTATCAAGTAAAATTTCTTCAACCTTTTTTCTTTTTTCTTCAATAAGTAATAAATCTCTAGCTTCTTCTAATAGTATAGGTTCATTACAAAGTGATGTGAATATATCTAATAAAGTTGAACCACTAGATATACTCTTTCCTTCATATAAAAAGCTACCTCTATATTTAATAATATGATGACAAGCTAAATAAATTTCCCGTATATCTGGATTTTTTTTGTTTAGCAAACCTGCCCTTAAATGATAGATTGTAGGATATTTTTTATAGAAATCTTTATCTTTATAGTTTAAATCATTAAATAATATATTTTTTGTATTTACAGATTTATCATCTAACCAATACTTACTTTCATCTAATCTATCAAAAAATCTTTTATCAATTTTATTAATTTCTTCTTCAAATAAATTCCTTAAAAGTTTAAGTCTGTATCTACGACGTGCTATTCTTCTTCTGTTACTTCTATGATTTCTTCTATCCTCTGCTGTATCAGCTTGATTAAACAGTCTAACCCCAATTGTTTTTTTTCCACGTATTTTCAATAAGTTATAATCTACATCAGTAGCAGCCCATCCTACTGATGCTGTTCCTAAATCTAATCCTACATAATAATCCTTTTTGCCCATAAAATACTTATCTCCTCTATTAACTCTCTGTTTTTATTATATATTATCTCTATGTTTATTGCAAACACTTTTATGGATTAAATAAAAAAGAAAATATTTTTTATAAAAAAATAATAATTTAATTCTTA
>NZ_JBXHBE010000007.1:0-121784 GCF_056897515.1 Gemelliphila sp. 1F1 | reverse complement strand
TGCCGCAGCTTGTACTATCTCGTCTATTTTTTCTTGTTCCGTTATTTTCAAGAACTCTGATAGTGCTACCTGTGCTTTTTCTACTAGCACATTTACTTCTTCTACAGGATTTAATGTTACTTCTTTTGCTTTTGCCATATTATGACACTCCTTTTTATTTTTAAGTAATATTAAGTAGACAAAGACCGTAATAAGTTATAAAATAATCATTAGAAAACATTACCTTAATATAAAACAGTATTATATCACTTAAATTACTTTACGTTTGTATTTTAGCACAATAATTTTATTTTGTAAACTATTGTTATATATCTGTTTTTTGAAAATGAATAATTTATTTATACTTTATTTTCTTTTTTAGATATGCTAATATAACAACTAATGACAACTATTAAATCATTGTTATATTTATTTAAAGTATATTTTACATTGTTTGTTTTCATCTGTTTATATGTTTGTTTCATATATTGTTATATAACTATAAATAAAATAAAATAAAAATAAAAATTTCTATTATTTATTTTTTCTTTGTAAGATAATGCTTTCTTTTTTGTTTTTATATTTAAATTTTATAACCATTAAAAATCAAAGGATAATCTAACTATGAAATATGACTTAATAATTATAGGAGCCGGAAGCTCTGGACTTATGATTGCAGACCAACTAAATAATACTAATCTAAAAGTATTGCTATTAGAAGGAACTAAGAGAATAGGAACAAAGTTACTTATGACCGGAAACGGTAGATGTAACGTCCTATCTAGCGATCCCCCTAGCGAATTAGAAAAAGCCATCCATAATGGAAGATTTTTACGTAGCGCTTATTACAAATATGATTTATATAAATTTTTTAAAAATCACAAACTTCCTTTAAAGCAAGAAAATCGCAGACTTTATCCCGCTAGCGAAAAAGCAAGAGATGTGGTGGACTGCTTTAGAATACACAACATAAATCTTAAAAAAAATCAAAAAGTTACAGACTTAATATTTGATAACGATAAAATTGTAGGAGTAACAACATTAGAACAACAATTTTATGGCAAAAATATTGTAGTTTGTGCTGGAGGAAAAAGTTACCCACAAAGCGGCAGCGATGGATCAATGCACAAAACACTAAAAAAATACGGAGTTAAATTTACTGATATTTATCCTAGTGAAGTCGCTCTAAAATTTCAAGATTTTAGAGAATTATCTGGACTTTCTTTAACAAATGTGAAAATGTTCAATAAAAAAAGAAGTTTCACAGGTAGTATTCTGTTTACACACAAAGGGATAAGTGGCCCTGTCGCAATTAGCATGGGCGAATTTGTTGCTAGAAAAGAAGGTGATACATTTTTAGACTTTTTACCCGAATATACAGAAGAACAATTATTTGATTACTTATGGAATGATAACAACTACCTAAAAGATAAATTCCCAAAAAGATTTTATAACCATATTATGCAGTATTTTCCAACGGAAAATCCTAATAAAAAAGAAATAAGAAAATTTATAACAAACAAAATAAAGAGATATGAATTAAAAAATGTAAAAACTTTTCCAATAGAGTATGCATTTACGACAGCAGGAGGAGTATCATTAAAAGAAATATCACCTAAAACTTGTGAACATAAGAAAATAAAAAACTTATATTTTGCAGGAGAAATATTAGACTTACACGGGGAGATTGGCGGTTATAATCTAATGATAGCTTGGTATACAGGAATGATTGTTGCAGACGCCATAAAAGATAAATTTAATATAACAATAGGGAGTTAACATGAAAATTTTATTAGCATATTCATCAAAAACAAAAAATACATACAAAGTAGCAAAGTCTATTTACGAACGAATAAAAAATTTTGCTGAAGTTGATATCATAAACATAAAAAAAGCAAAAACAAAATTGCCAGATTATGACTTCTATATTTTGGGATGCTGGACAGACAAAGGAACTGCCAACAAAAATATGATTAATTTTATAGAAACTCAAAATATCCGTAATAAAAATACCGCAATCTTTATGACTTGTGGAGTACCTATAGATCACTATCACGCTCAGGATTCTATAAATAACTTTAAACAATATATGTTAGATTTAAATAATAACGTTTTGGATTCTTTTATATGTCAAGGAAAAATTGATCCTAAAGTGTTAATAGTGTTTAAAGTTCTAACTTGGCGAGATCCAAACTTTATTCATAAAATCGATCAAACTATGCTTGATTGGGTAGAAAGTTCAAAACCACACCCTACAAAAGAAGATTTAACAAACGCTCAAATTTGGATAGAAAATACATTAAATTTAAAGAGTTTTTCTTCAACAAATAATTAGAGAGTATTATAAAAATACTCTCTAATTATCTTTTACTTCTATCTTTTCAATTAAATATAGCAAAAATTTACTCATATCTATATCTTTAACTATATTTTCAAAAAATTGCAATATTCTATCATTTCCTATAAATAATTCAAAAAAATATTCCAAAGATAGTTTTTTATCTTGAGCTACATTTCGTAAAGTCAATTTTTCATCTCTGCTTATTGGTACATATTTTGTCGCTAAGCTATCTTTTGAAAAATTTTCTTTAGATATTATTTTTTTTATCAAGTCTATATTACTTTGCTCAATCAACTTTATAGAATGCCATCCAGCTTTTTTTAAAATATAGTTTGTCCCTACATAAACAGCATCATCTTTCAATAAACTCATTAATCTATTCAAAACATCTTCTTCAGAAGAAAAATGAATTATTTCACCTGTAAATTCCGTTATTTTAGCATCTATTTTCCTTACATTATTTTTATATTTCCTGATTCGTTTAGTATATATTTCCCTATTATCATCATTAACATCCATAAGCAATTCCACTCCGTTTTTTATATATAAAGGAGCTGAATTATATATATACGTTTTTTCGACATTAAATTCTATAGCTACTCTTTGAGCAATATTACCTCCTAACGAATGACCAGTCAAAATTATATTATTACCGTACTCTTCTTTTGCACTCTTATAAAATTTAAAACACGATAAATAATGAGTGCCTTGCCCTAATAATATACCGTAAATGTCCGCTTCTATATCTTTTTGTGCATCAGTATAAGGATTAGTACCAGTATATGCTAGTATATAATTATTATCTAAAGTATTATGAAATAATGTACCACTACTTCCTGTCTTTTCATCATAAAAACTAGACACATAATTTAAACAACTAGGAAATGTATTCAATCTTTTTGATGCTTCAATATAATTATCTATTATCGTTTTATTGTGATTCAATAACCTCATAGCTTCTACTTGATAGGTCATCTTAGAAGCACTAAGAGTTACTTCGTAATTTTCCATTGATGCCTCCTCTATAGTATTAATTCTAAACATAAAAATTAAATCAATATAATAATTCTAACTTTCCAAATAAAGTTTGTCAAACAGTAGTAATAGAATACAAAACTTATTTATAAATAAAAGACCGATACTAATTTCAGTATCGGTCTTTCTATTTTTATTTATTAACAATCATCTTGAAGAAACTTAGTTTTTGACCATATCTCAAAGTAGCGTTTCGATAGATTTTACTACATAATACAGCAATAATAATTGTTGTGACAAGTAATATTGCATAAGATACAATAACTTCTGATATAGATATATTAGCTAATCCGTAACGAGTTCCCATCGCAAAATAAGACGTAAACGGAACATAAGACAGAATCTTAAATAATTTTGTATCATAATTCCACATAAGAGATACATTCGCTATAAAAGAACCTATAAACATAAGCATAGGTAAAGTAATAACTGTATTTACCTCTTCTATACGACTAGCTAGCGATCCACAAGCTGCAAACAAGAACATAAGCATAATTAACCCAGTTAAAGCAAATAGTACCCATACAGCAACAAAGCTATAATCCATATTTTTTAGTAAAGCTTTTATTGCATCTGAATAATTATCAATATTTATTTTCAAGCCAATAAATACAGCCCCTAAAAGTGCAACTACTTGTAATAACGCTATTAAACAAAAAGCAAATACTTTACCTAATATCAATATACTAGGTTTAACGCTAATAACTAACAACTCCATAGCTCTATTCGTTTTTTCACGAGCAACATTTGTAGCAAGAACTGATCCAAACATAAGAATCATCATATACATTACAAAAGATAATACATAGATAACTGTTGCTTTAGATGATACTAACAAACCATCTTCTCCTGATACAGCAACTTTATTAGCTTTTGGCACCGATACATCTACCGACTGCACTTTCATATAATCTAGACCGTTTTGTTCATAGATATACTTCTTAACAAAAGTATCAAAAATATCATTAAACTGACTTCCTGACCCAGTTAGAGAATATGATTTAACTAAATATTCGTAACTATCTTTAGTTAACACTATTCCCTCATCTATTTTCCCATCTTTAATATCTTGTTCCAAAGCTGCTCTATCAGAATACTCTTTTGCTTCTTTTAGATACGATTTGTCTATATTAAAATTATCAACATCTTTTATTACATACGCGCTTCGTTCAAAGTTACTATTGTCATTTTCCCCAGAAAATAGTCCACTTTCTCCAAAAATACTAGGTATAAAAGTAGCTCCAAAAGCTAATATTATATAAATACAAAAAGTTATAATAGTCGATTTCTTGATTAAAAATTGTTTAAATTCAAAACGAAAAACAGTTAATAAATTACTCACTAAAATCACCCACTTTCTCTACAAATATTTGTTCTAAACTAGGTTTATAAAGCTTAAATTCATCTATCTCTATATCACTTTTAGATAAATAATTCATAAGTTTATTTTTACTATCAGAAGATTTATAATCTAGCACTAAAGACTTATCCTGTCTAGAAAAATCTATACCAAAATCTTCGTTTCTTAAAACTTCTATTAATTGATCATCGCTATAATTTACAGATTTAAGTATCATTCTTCCATGACCATATTCTTTTTTAATATCTTCTAAATTACCGCTAAGAATAATTTCTCCTTTTTCTAATAAATTGATATCTTCACAGAAAGTTTCAACCACTGGCATTTGATGAGAAGAAAAAATTACTAATTTATCTTTTGCAATAGCTGAATTAATAACTTCTTTTAGCTTACCTACATTAACTGGATCTAACCCACTAAAAGGTTCATCTAACACCAAAATATCCGGATCATTAATAATACATTGAATAATTTGAACTTTTTGAGCATTACCTTTTGACAAAGTTTTTAGTTGTTTTTTATTATCTTCCAAATCAAAAAATTCTAACCATTTTTTCGCTTCTTTTGTCGCACTTGCTCTATCCATTCCTTTTAGCATACCAAAGTAAACCAATTGATCCACAAGACCAACTCCATCATACATACCACGTTCCTCTGGTAAATAGCCAATTTTTACATCCTTTCTATTTATTGGCTTTCCATCTAAAAGTATTTCTCCTTTATCAGGTCTAAAAATATCTAATAAAATCCTAAAACTAGTAGTTTTTCCACTACCATTACGCCCTAAGTAGCCATTAGCTACTCCACTTTTTGCCGTAAAACTAACGCCCCTTAAAACATTTTTATCTCCGAAACTTTTATGAATATTTCTATATTCTAATAACATTTTCATCCCTCCTATTATAATATTATATATAATTTTTCTAAAATTTTCAATATCTTTCAAAGGCTTCTATTCTAGCCATACAAATTCTGTAACCGTTAAATTACTAATATATATATATATATATATATATATATATATATTAGTATCAAAAATAAAAAAGATATTTAACAGACATAATATGCTGATTAAATATCTTTATAATTTACAATTATTTCTTTTTCGCAAACGGACTAATTGCCCCATACAATCCTGCTTCATTTCCTAACTTAGCGACTAAGAATTTAGTTTTATTAATCTTAATAGGATTTAGTTCTCTAACTTTATTTTCAATTATATTTATCAAATAATCACCCTGACGAGATACACCCCCACCTATAATTACATACTTTGGATCTAATATTAATAACATATCTACTATCCCTTCTGCTAGATGAAAAATCCATTCATCTAACAATTTCAATGATTTTTCATCGTTGGCTTTACAAAGATTAAAGAATTCTTTTACAGATAGATTTTCATTGATTTCTCTTCTTATTCTTCTTTCTAAAGCAATAGTAGATGCTCTTTGCTCATAATTAGTTTTCGTTACAAAATCATAACGAGCCTGACCTATTTCTCCAACACTAAAGTTTGATCCTTGTGGCAATTCGTTTAAATAATAAGCTCCACCGATTCCTGTCCCAAGTGTCAAACAAAAAACTTCGTTTAACCCCTGCGCAGCCCCTAACCATTGTTCTCCTAGCAAAGCACAATTAACATCATTGTCTGCATAAACTTCAACACCTAGTCTATCACCTAACTCTGTTTGGAAATTAGTTCCAACATAATTTAGAATATTAAGTCCTGAACTAATTATTTCTGATTTATTTACATCTACTACTCCCGAAGTAGAAATTCCTATATATTGGAAATCAAAATCTTCTTTTATAGCTTTGGCTATACGGTAGATTTCATCAACTATTCTCAAAGTTTTATTATCTGGCGTATTACATACTTCATGAAGAACAATCTTGTATTCATCATTAATTACCGCAAATTTTATCGTAGTTCCTCCTACATCTACTCCTAAATACATATAATTCTCCTTTTATAAAAATAATATAAAACTATTATACAACATTTCTAATAAATTGACTATACGTCTACAAAGGAAAACTATTGACTTAAATTATTTTGGAATATAAAATTGTTATTATCTAAAACTTTAATCAAGAGGGATAATTATGTTATTAAAAAGTAAAAGAGTTTGGTGTACAGGAAAATTTATACCACTTATTGTAGAAATTAAAAACGGCAAAATGAATAAAATTTTAGACTATAATACCGATATTGATATTGATTTCGATTTTGGAAATAATAGAATATTGCCCGGATTTATTGATATACATACACACGGCGGCTATGGTTACGATACTACAGATTCCGATACAAATGACATTATTATGTGGGCAAAAACTATCGCAAAAGAAGGAGTTACATCATTTCTACCGACAACAATTACCCAATCAGAAAAAATTCTCACAAAAGCTCTAAAAAATGTAGCTAATGCAATGAATACAGAATACGAAGGAGCGGAAATTTTGGGAATTCATTTGGAAGGACCTTTTTTAAATAACAATAATAGAGGCGCTCAACCTATAGAACATATAACACTTCCTAATATTGAACTATTTAAAAAACTAAATTCAACTAGCAATCAAAATATTAAATTAGTAACATTAGCTTGTGAGCTAGATGAAGATTACAAACTTACAAAATATTTAACAAATAACAATATAATAGTAAGCCTAGGACATTCTAATGCTAATTATAAAGAGAGTTTACTAGCTTTTGCTAACGGAGCTAAATCTCAAACTCACGTCTTTAATGGTATGACTGAATTTCATCATAGAAATAATGGTCAGGTAGGATTTGCTCTGAACAATGATGAAATTTTTGGAGAAATAATATGTGATGGTATTCACTCTACAATAGAAGCACTTCAAATATTTTTTAAATCAAAAGGAAAAGACTATGGCATAGTAATTACAGATTCTATTAGCGCAAAAGGTTTAAAACAAAGTAAGACTACATTCGGAAACGAACAAATATATATCGACGAGACAGGATTAGTTACTAGAGAAGATGGTACATTAGCAGGTTCAACAGCAACTATGATAAATAGTTTAAAACTTTTAATAGAAGATGCTAATATACCAATTAATTGCGCTATTAATTCTTGCACAAAAAATCCTGCAACATTACTCGGCTTCCAAAACAAAAAAGGAATCTTAAAAACAGGGTATGATGCAGATATTACAATTATATCAGATCAATACGAAGTAATAATGACAATAACAAACGGCAAGATAGTTTATAAAATATAAAACAACATAAACAAAAAATTATTCCGACATTTTTAAAACTAAAATTGAAAATAAAAAAAGATACTTCGCTTTTGAAGTATCTTTTTTGTTATTAACTTAATTAGTGTACACGGATAAATACTGGTCCGCTCCCTACATAAGCACTTGCCATTACTGTTTGGTTTCCGTTCCATCCTCCGTGGATAGCTTGTCCATTACCTGCATAAACAGCGATATGAGCTAGACCCATTCCTCCGTTTGCATAGTAAATTAAATCTCCTGGTTGTGCTTGATCAGCTGATACTACAGTACCTAAACTCATATATCCTGCTGGCCAGTTGTGATAATTAATTCCTACTGAACGTAACGCATTAGTTACCAACATAGTACAATCTTGGTACACTCCTAATTGTGCTCTAGCTGCTGCATAAATAGATGCTGCCTTGTTACTTGATACTGCTGGCGCAGCTTGTTGCACCGCTACTTGTTGCGCTGGAGCTGCAGCTACAGGAGCCGCTTGTTGTACTGCTTCTTGTTTTGGAGCTTCAGCTTTAACTTCTGCTTGTACTGGTTGCTCTTCTTGTTTTGCTTCTTGTGCTACTTCAGCAACTGCTTCTGCTTTTGCTACTACTTCTTTACTTACGTTTAAAACTTGACCAACCATTATAACGTTTGGATTTTCAATGCTGTTATTAGCTACCAATGTATCTACTGTTGTTCCAAACTTATTAGCAATTTTGAATAAAGTATCTCCTAAAACAACTTTATATTCTCCTCCATTAACTTCTGCTTGAGCAACTTGTGTAGCTGCTGACTCAAAAGAAAGTTGATCACCTGGGAAAATCAAACTACTACTTAAGTTATTATCTCTCATAAGTTGATCTACTGTTGTCCCATTATTCATAGCGATATCCCAAAGAGTATCTCCAGATTTTACCGTATAGATATCTGCATCAGCAAGTGCTGTATATCCTAATGCTATTGTCGACACAACTGCCGTTCCTGCTACTAATTTGTTTAATTTACTCATTTATATATTTTCTCCTTAAATGTCAATTTAAATTTCTCATATTGTCTAATACAAAAGTTGACAACTATACATATAGCTCAACTACAAATTACATTCTAGTATACTTTTCTTTCTTTTTCAATAGTTGTAACAACATTGTAACAATAGTGATATTATTCTGAAATAAGAAATATCTCCTGTTACTTTTATGTAATTTTTAGAAACAATATAGTAATACCTCCTAATTTCATAACATTTTTATAAAATGTATAACGCTTTATTTTTTGTTTTATTTATTATATTATTAAATTGGAAAACAAATTAATTTAACGGAGATATAAAAGTGGATTTTCAAAACATCAAACTTATAGCTGTATTTATAGAAGGTGTATTATCATTCTTTTCTCCTTGCGTAATTCCAATTATACCGATATATTTAAGTATTTTGGCAGGGAAAAGAGAAAAAACTAAAGATGGTAATGTTATTCTAGACAGCAAAACAACAGCTATAAATTCAATATTTTTTATTATAGGTATTTCTACAACATTTTTTATTCTAGCATTTGCAACTAGTTTTATTAGTACAATTTTGCAACAGCATATTAATATTGTAAAGTATATTAGTGGTATAATTATAATCTTTATGGGATTATTACAACTTGGCATATTGAAGCTCAAGTTTTTTAAAAGGGAATTTTCTTTAAAGAAAAAAATTAAAGTTTCTAATAAACTTCAAGGAGCAAACCCTGCTATATCATTTATTATGGGCTTTACATTTAGCTTCTCGTGGACACCTTGCATAGGACCAATATTAGCTAGTGTTTTCTTATATGCAAGCACCCATACAGGTATATTAAGTTATCTCCTAATACTTGTTTATTGTTTAGGATTTATACTTCCATTTATTATAGTAGCAATATTTGCATCATCTATATTAAAATTATTAAGAAAGCACAACAAAATTTTGGAATATACTATTGTAATATCAGGAATAATCCTAATAATTATAGGTATTTCTATTTTAACCGGATCATTCCAAAACTTTATACTAAAATATTTTTTCTAACTATATAATAAGGAGATCATTATGAATAAAAAACTTTTAATTACATTACTAGCTAGTAGTTTAATTTTAACTGCTTGTTCAAACAATACAACAGAAAATAACAATAACAATTCTGAAAATAAAGCTCAATCAGAAGAAACTACAAAGAATAAAGCCTACAACTTTACCGCAAAAGATATTGACGGTAATGATGTGAAGTTGAGTGATTTTGAAGGGAAAAAAGTTTATATTAATGCATGGGCAAGTTGGTGTGGCCCGTGCATTCGAGAATTGCCAGAATTGGAAAAAACATATCAAGAACTAAAAGATAGAGATGATATTGTATTCTTGTCTATGACATTCCCTAACGATGAAGGATTTAACAATGCGGTAGGTAGCAACGATTCAAAAAAAGAAATAGTTAATAAAATTGATACTCATAAAATTACTTATCCTGTCTTATTTGATACAAATGATAGGTTTAACGTTAATTACAGTATTAGATCTTTTCCGACACATATATTTATAAATAGCGATGGTACAATTAACGCAAAAACTGTCGGCTCTTTGAATAAAGAAACTCTAATAGAAAATATAAATAACCTTAAATAAAAATTTTAAGTTCATTTAAGTTTTGAGTTATATAATACGAATTGTCTAAATAATTAATTTTATTTAGAAAACTTCATAAACTTTCCTTTTCTAGGTAGAAGATTATACTAGTTATGTCTTCTACCGATTTTTATTTATATACAAACTTTATATTGATTTCATACAATTTTTCTTGTATAATTATTATATATAACTTTGGGAGTGGATGAGTTCTGGTGTGCTCTCTAGTCTTCAAAACTAGTATGAGGGGTTAGGAGCCTCTTGGGTGGGTTCGATTCCCACACATTCCCGCCAATGTCTTTATAAATAGAGGTGTACAATTGTACACCTCTATTATTTTTTCTTATTATCTCTTTTCTCTATTATTTTAGAAATATAAATAGATCCAAATGTAAGCAATAAAACTAATATTGACGATATCAAAAATTCTATACTCCAAATATTAGTAGATGTTGCTCCAAAATTTAAGAAAACAATAGTTCCAGGAATAATTCCTAAGACACTTGCAATCATATATTTAGTCAAACTAATATTAGTAAGCCCATATCCGTAATTTATTAAATTATAAGGAACTAACGGAATAAGCCTTAATACAACTAAACTAACCATTAATTTTTCATCACTAACGTTAAAAATTTTGTCATGTTGTTTCGGAGATAATCTTTTCTTTAACAAATTTTTGGCATAATCTCTCCCAAATTTCCTAGATATTATAAACATTAAATAGCAATTTATACTAGCTCCTATAAAAGTTAAAATACTCCCTTTTACAAAACCAAATAATACTCCTCCTACAACTGCCAAAATAGGAACAGGAAAGAAAAATATTGGCAAAATAGCAAATGCTAACAAGTAAATTATTGGTGAAAATACACCAAAACTAGCAATAAATTCTTGCATATTAATCCCTCTTTTCTTGAACATCTTTTGAAATTTTAAAAATTATATATCCTAAAATCATAATAGGACTCACCCAACTTACGAAATAATCTAATAAGGTTACATCTTTTTTAACAACTCCGGTATAAGACAATAACAATGTATGTATTAGCTGACCCAAAGCCACCGCTTTTAAAAACTTCCAATACCTCATTGATGATAATCCTACTAAATAAGTTATTAAATCAAAATACAGAAATTTAGATAGTTTAATCATTAAAATAGTTAATGCTCCATATTTTTCAAAATAATTGTCCATAATTGTTAAATATCTCTTATTAAGAATATGTCTAACAAGTGAATGCAAGATATTTCTAGCTATAAAGAAGCTAATAGTTGCTCCTATCATAGCACCTATCCAAGATATAAAACCTCCAAAATACCAACCGTACAGTTCATTATTCGCCAAAATGACGTTACTAGCTTTTATGCTTGATACTACCGTCTGTAAAATCATAAAATATATACTAACTATTGGTTTCATAGAACCAAAACTATTTTGATAATTAACTATATCTTCAATACTTCCTTCTGTTAGTAACTTTATTTGATATTGTATAACTTCCTCTATGTTAGGGATAACCTTATAAGAAACGAAAGCTAACACCAAAAATAACATAGTGTAACTAAACCTTTTTATATTATTCACTAAAATACTTCTCCAACATTTTCAAAAATTCATAATCTAAATAAGAAGATATTTTATTAAAAGTATAGTCATCTGTCAATAACTTTTCTCTTAATATATACTCTTTATACGCCATACTACACCAAGTAACACCTCGTAAACAAGTAAAAATAAAATATTCTTCAAATTTATCTCTCGAAAAATTGCGATATTTCTGATACTCTTCTAAAAATTTATCAATTTCTTCTTTGCTCAAAATTTTATCTGTCTTCCAAAACGTTGTTGTAGGCGCCAAGAAATGTGCAAGATCTTGCTCACATTCTCCGATAAGAGCTTTTTCCCAATCAATAACGTAACTATCACTCTTGCCACTACCTATTATAAAATTTCCCGAATTAAGCTCTGTATTTATAATACAAGTATTAGTTAATTTATAATCATTTGTTAATTTATCTTTACAAATAGCTAAAAACTTGTTTAAATAATCTTTTACTACCGAATCCCCATCTTTCCAAGATAGATAATATGATGCCATATTACTACACTCCTCATACATTAGTTGAAATGGATTTTCTGCTAATATTAATTCATTATTACGTGGATAACTATGATTATGCACTTTGCTTAATAAATAAGCCGCAATATCCATATCTTTTTCATAATCTAATGGACGACCTTTTAAATATTCCATAGTCAAATATTTATAAGGAATTAATTTAGGACTTTCTTCTAAACTATATACCTTAGGGGTTACTCCACTATCTTCTAATAACTTTAATGTATGATATTCATAAGCCATTTGGTTAGCTAAACTCATTTGACTACGCATATTAAGGCGTAAAATTCTTTTTTCTTCACTACTATAATCATAAAGAAAATTTACATTGTATTCTCCTGCACCTAATAACGATATATTTCTAAAACCTGTCTCATAAGCTAGTAAGTCTTCTTTAGTATCAATATCCAAACATTTTTCTCCTACATAATATGTAATGTTATTTTTTTCAAAAATACTAACAGTTCTTTCAAATACTGTCTCTGTTCCATAATCTGACAGTGTAAAAATTTCTTTATTCAAATTATTTAAACCTATCAAATAGTATCCTCCATCAAAAGTTGGATTTATTACCACTTGATTATTTTCTAATTCAGCAAAAGATTTTTCTAATATTTCTTTGGAAATATTTACTATATCAGATCCTATTAATATTAATTTTTCATTAGGATAAATTTTTGATACATCTTTAAAAGCATTATACATCTTTAATCCTAACGTATCACCTCGTTGATAAAAAAATAAACTTTCTTGTGCGTCTAATAACTTTACCATATCTTTATTGTCTGCTTTCGTTCCATTATGACACACTACAACTTCAAAACCCCATTTTTTTAAGTTATAAAATATATCCTTTAACAATATTTTTTGAATTTCTACCGCATCTCTAGGAGTTACAAAATCATAAAGTCTAGTTTTTGTACTTCCTTCTTTAGGTACTCTAGTAAATAAAATAACTACTCCTGTCATATTAAAAAATAAGGGACTTTACGTCCCCTACCTCCTTGTTATATTTTTAAAATTTATATTCGAACTCTTTCGTTCCATCTAATGCATTAGTTACATTTGTATAACCTAAATCTACTAATTTTTGAGTAACTACTCCTGATCTATTCCCACTATAACAATAAGTATAAATAGGCGCATTCTTATCTTCTGGTAATATTTTTTCAATATCTGCTAAGTTTTCTGAATCAACATTTTTAGCATCTTTTACATGCCCTTTATCATAATCAGAAGATTTACGTGCATCTAAGAACAACCCTTTACCATCAGTTATTGCCTTTTGGAAATCTTCTCCAAGAACATTGCCATATTTAACTAATTTGTAATCTGTATATTCCTTGACACCTTTAGCATTAGTAACATCTTTAAACCCTTCTGCTATTAGTATATCAGCAGCTTCTTTACTTTTCTTACCAGTATTACAATAAAGAATAACTGGCTTTTCTTTCCAATCTTTAAGTTTATCTACGTTAGCTTTAACATCGCCGACAGCTATATTAATAGCATGTTGTAAATGTCCAGCTTGATACTCTTCTGCTAAACGAACATCTATAACAAGATATTTTTCTTTTTGGTCTTTATCACCTTGTATTTTTGCTAAATCTTCTCCGCTCATTTCTTTTATAGTAGCTGCACTCTCGCTACTATTTGATGATGTATTAGAAGAAGTAGAGCAACCTACAAGAGTTATTGTAAGTAAAGCTGTAAATGCACCCGTAAATATTTTTTTTAGTTTCATTGTAAAAGTTCTCCCTTTAATATTCTTATTTTTTAAAATTCAAAATTATAATAGTCTGTTCCTGATAATGAATTAACTACACTAACATAACCTAAATCTATTAATTTTTGCGATACTAATACTGCATTATTTTTGTTGTTAGAATAAACATAAATATAAGTATTTTTATCACTTGGTAAAACATCACTTATGCTATCTAAATTGTTAACATCTATATTTTTTGCATTATTTATATGCCCTTTATTGTAATCATCTTCTTTCCTAACATCCAAAATTAGACCGCTGTTTTCCACTATAAATTGTTGAAAATCTTCACCCAAATAATTAATATAGTTCACAAATTTATAATCACTATACTCTTTTACCCCTGGTGCTATAACTAAATTTTCTTTGTTGAACCCTACCTCCAACAACATTTTAGCTGCATCTATACTCATAGTTCTTTTATGACAATAAAAAATAATTTTTTTATCCTTATAATAGTCTAATTTTGATATATTATTTTTAAATTCTTTAAAAGGGATATTTAACGCATACTTTAAATGTCCTTTTCTATAATCGTCACTATACCTAGTATCTACTAGCAAATAACTTTCTGAATCAGAATTTGTATCTTGGATTTTTTGTAATTCATCTCCTGTTATTTCTTTAAATTCTGAATTATAATTAGTTGTTTCTGAACTACTATGTTCTTCGTGATTTTTCTGATTATCTTTTGAACAAGCTGATAAATTTACCAATAAAATAGATATGGTTAGTAATGTTAATATTTTTCTTAATTTCATAAGGCACTCCTATATAATTACTGCAACCTCCAAAGTAATTGTATCATAACAATTAATCGTTTTCAATAATCTTCTTAATATTTAAATTGTGTTTCTTTAGTTCCGTCTAGTGATATAGTTAGATTATTATAACCTAATTTTTGCAAATGTTCTGCAATTATTACCGAACGATCCCCAGTATAGTCATACAAATAGATTGCTTTAGCTTTATCACTTGGTAACTTACTTTCAATATTATCAAGGTTATTGTAGTCTGCGTGAATTGCATTTTCTACATGTGCTTTTTTAAAATCTTTTTCATCTCGACCATCTATAAAAATTCCGTCTTTTTTATTTATTATTTTCTGAAATTCTGAACCTATTAAGTTGTTGTAAGTAACATAATTATAAGCAAATTCATCAACACCTTGAGCATTATAAACAAAGACAAAACCATCAGCTAACAATTCTTCTGCCAAGGATATAGTTTCTGACGTATTATGCCCATAAACAATAACTTTTTCTACATCACGTATTCTTCCTATTAAATTTTTGAAATTGTTATGAGGCATATTTATAGCGTATTTTAGATGCCCTTTAGCATACTCTTCTTCTGATCTAGTATCTACTACTAAATACCTTTCTTTCTCACTTTTATCATTTTCTATATCCACTAATTCTTGTCCTGTCATAGCATATATTTTAGGTTCTACTTTCTCATCTCCCTCACAACAAGACAGTGTCGATGGTCTTTCTTTATTATCTGGATCTATAGTTTTACTTTCTTGTTGTAGTGTATTTTCTTTATTTTTAGTTTCTACATTACTACTTGCACACCCCGTCAAAACTACAAATGGTAATAAAAATAAAATTCTTTTTTTCACAATAACCTCCTTTTTAAATTACAATCTCCTAAATATATTATAACACATATTGTAAATTATAAATACGCTTTCTCATAATTTTGTAAATATTATTTATAAACTACTCTACTAAACAAAAATAGTGATAAGTTTGATATTACTTATCACTATTTCTCTATTATTTAATTATTAAGATTTTTTTCTCGTTTTTCTTATGTACAGTCCAACTAATAATAATCCTAAACCTAATACAGTTGTTGAAGTTGTCGCTTCTCCTGTATTAGCTAATTTTTTCTTCATTTTAACTGTTTCATATTTTGAAACTGTTGCTCCACCTGATGTTGTTGTTATTTCTGTTGTTCCATTTGAACTTGACGGAGGAGTTTGTTCTCCTGGTGTTCCTGGTTTTTCTGGATTTGTTGGTGTTGTCGGTTCTACCGGTTGTGTTGGATCCGTTGGGTCTGTCGGTTCTACCGGTTGTGTTGGGTCTGTTGGGTCTGTCGGTTCTACCGGTTGTGTTGGATCTGTTGGGTCTGTCGGTTCTACCGGTTGTGTTGGATCTGTTGGGTCTGTCGGTTCTACTGGGTTTGTTGGATCCGTTGGGTTTGTTGGGTCTACTGGTTGTGTTGGATTCGTTGGGTCTGTCGGTTCTACTGGGTTTGTTGGATCCGTTGGGTCTGTCGGTTTATCACATCCACATTCTCCATCTTTACCGTCACGAACAAATACTCGTGTTTCGTTACCAGCTCCGTCAGTTATTATTATCCACGTTCCTTTATTTCCGTTCTCGTCAACTCCTGGCTCTGTCGTTATAGTTGGTGTTTTTCCATCTTCTCCGTTTTTACCATCTTGACCGTCTACGCCATCTTTTCCATCTTTTCCATCACGAATAAATACTCGTGTTTCATTACCATCTCCATCTGTTATGATTATCCATGTTCCTGTGTTACCATTCTCATCAGTCCCTGACTCTGTAGTTATAGTTGGTGTTTTTCCATCTACTCCGTTTTTACCATCTTGACCGTCTTTTCCTGGTTCTCCTTGGTCGCCCTTGTCGCCTTTTTCTCCTTGGTCACCTTTGTCGCCTTTGTCGCCTTTTTCTCCTTGCTCTCCTTGGTCACCTTTATCGCCTTTTTCTCCTTGCTCCCCTTGGTCACCCTTGTCGCCCTTGTCGCCTTTTTCTCCTTGCTCTCCTTGGTCACCTTTGTCGCCCTTGTCGCCTTTTTCTCCTTGGTCACCTTTGTCGCCTTTGTCGCCTTTTTCTCCTTGCTCTCCTTGGTCACCTTTTTCTCCTTGCTCTCCTTGGTCACCTTTGTCGCCCTTGTCGCCTTTTTCTCCTTGCTCTCCTTGGTCACCCTTGTCGCCTTTTTCTCCTTGGTCACCCTTGTCGCCTTTTTCTCCTTGGTCACCTTTGTCTCCCTTGTCGCCTTTGTCTCCTTGGTCACCTTTGTCGCCTTTTGTAATTACAGGAACTACTGTTCCATCAACTGCTGCACTAACTTTTTTGCCTTGTTCAGTTTGTGTTACAGAAACATTATCTCCTTTTGCTAGTAGAGCTGTTACTGGTACATCTACTGACCATTCTCCATCAGCATTAACAGTTGTAGAAACTTTTGAGCCATCTTTGAAAGTTACAACTATATTAGAGTTAGGTATTCCTTTTCCTGAAACAGTAGTTTCTCCTTCTATTAATGCATTAATAATTGGATTTTCTGACACTACTTCTTTTTTCGGCATTACTGTAGCATCTACTGACGTACTAGAAGTTTTATTTTCTTCTACTTGTTTAGCAGAGATTACTTGTCCTGTAGTTAGTGGTGTTGTAGAAGCTACTGACCATGTTCCATCAGGTTGAACAGTTGTAGTAACTTTATCCCCGTTCGGTAATGTAACATTTATTGTTGCTCCCGCAATTCCTATTCCAGTAACAACAGTACTTTCATCAAATATAGGATTTATTATAGGCTCTGTTGAGGCAACTTTTTCTACTGGTCTATATTTTGCATAATAAACTAAATCTTTTGTTACAGTTGTTCCCAAAATACTATCATTTGAAACAACATTTTCTGTTGGATCTACATACCAACCGATAAATTCATATCCTTCTTTAGCTTCTGGCACAGGTAGAGTATCTAATACACTTGATAGGACAACATTACCATTTATTACACCTGATACACTAGCTCCACCGTTAATAGTTCCTTTATCTAAATTTGTCGCAAATGTCACAGTATGTCTTGGATATTTAAATACTGCACGAAGTTTAACATCACCTTTGACATACAAATTTAATGCTTCAGATTCAGTGAATAAACGTCCTGCTAACTCTGGGTATAGAGCATTCATACTCTCGTCCACTCCCCAACCTACAAATTCATAACCGTAAGCTGCTTCTTCATCTGATAACGTTGGTTGTGGTAATGCGTTGATTACATTGTTAGGTGAATCACCAAAAAGTATACCTTTAAGTATAGCAAAACGATTACCATTTTGTTCAAAATAACTTAATCCACCTTGATCACCTTCTTGAGATCCTTTAAATAAATTAAGATCTTTCCCAAAATCCGTTAGCCCATTTTCCGTTCCCAAATAAAAGCTACCTATTCTTGTTGATAAATCAAGAGCATAAGCTTCACGAACTACTGCAAATAATACGTCAGATACAGGAATAGGATTCCCTGCATCATCCAATTCTATATTGCCATTTTCATCAAATTTACTTTGTCCTTGAACAGTTACCTTGCCATCTTTAACAATAATTGCATTAGAACGAGCAGAAGACTGAAATGGTACCCTAAATTTCTGCATAGCTGGTAAATTTAAGACAGTGTGAGGAACTCCCGAAACATTCGTACTATCTATTTCAACATAGTATGTCCCATCTCCAACTTCATCAAAACTAAAATTCCCTAGCGTTCCATTAGCTCCAGAACTCATCTCTTTAATTACATTGCCATTTTCATCTAATAAGCGAACAGTAACTCCCGTATATCCAGTTAACTCACTAACACCATTAGGAATAGATCCTTCTCCACGCGTTAATAATCCTGTGTGAAATTTACGTGCATTTGTATTATTCCAAATTCTTATCTCTCCAGCAATAATCGCTTTAGTAACAGGATTCTCTTTTTCAATAACAGTTATTATACTGTCGTTTACTCCATCCTCTGCATAAACTACGCTATTAATTACGTTATTACTTTGAATTGCAGTACCAACTGCTGTAAATCCTAATGTGACCGAACAAAGACCTACAGAATATTTCCTTAATGAAAACTTTTGTTTTTTTGTCATAAAATAAAACTCCTTAAAATTTTTGAAATATTTAATTTATTAATAATTTTAACAATATAATTATAATTAGTCAATAAAAAATACCCGCAATATATATTGCGGGTATTCAAATATTTATAATAGAAAAATATAAATATATCATTTTAAATTTAATATAATTAAAATTATAAATTTTTTAAATTTTTACTTTTTAATCTAATAGATATTAAATGAACTACACAAACAATAAAACTAGTAATAGATAAAAATATTATAGAATAATTAGATAACGCTATAAATCTGTTACCCAAAAACATAATATTAATTATTACTCCTATAATCGCACCAATTATAAGTAGTATTAGTAATAATAATTTATGTTTATTTAACGGTAAACTAACTTTATAAACCATTAATAAGCCATTTATCAATGCCAAAATAAAACAAATTAAACCTGCTTGTGGCATATCTAATCTAGCTACATTCACAGCAACAATCGCACTAACTAAGATACTTCCCCCGATAGCAGCGTTCGTTAGCACATCTTTCATAAAGTTATTTCTAACTTTATCTTTATTTTCTTCAAAAGTTAAGAAGAACGATGGAATACCTATAGTTATAGCTGATATTATAGTAAATTGGATAGGAATAAATGGAAACCTTAATCCTACAAGAACTGTTAATATCGCAAAATTGATAGAAAAGAATGTTTTTGTTAAAAACAAGGAAGCAACTTTTTGAATATTATTTATAACCCTACGCCCTTCCATCAAAATATTGTAGAATACTCCAAAATCATCAGTTAAGAACACTATATTCGAAACACTCTTAGCTGCGCTTGTTGCCCCATTCATAGCAAAACTTATATCTGCTTTTTTTAGAGCTAATACATCATTAACACCATCACCACTCATAGCAACAGTTTTTTTGTTCTTTTGCAATACTTCAACCATTCGTTCTTTTTGTGCTGGTATTACACGACCAAATATATCATTTTCTAACACTACTTGTTCAAAATCTTTATCAGCAACAGTTGTCATATCTATAGCTTGTGCATCTTCTTTAAATCCAGCTTTCTTAGCTACTCCAAGAACAGCTTTATGATTATCACCACTAATTATTTTTATATCTACGCCTTGACTTGCAAAATAATCAAAAGTTTCTCGGGTGTTTTCTTTAATTTCATCTTCCAAAATTACATGTCCTACTAATTGTGTATTAATAGGTTGTTCTACAAAATCATTAGTTTTTACTAAACTTAAAATTCTATATCCTTCTTCTTTATATTTTTCATATTCTTCTGACATATTTTCTTTTAAACCTAAAAATTCATACGCTCCAAAGAAATAAGTTCCTTCTCCTGCTACTTGGATATAAGAATACTTATCCTTACTTGAAAATGGTTTTGTTTTTACAATATCCCAATCTTTAGTTAAAGTTAAATATTCTTTTAATGCTCTTGAGGTATTATTCTCATCATTAAAGTAGCTCAAATAATTAGATAACACTTTTTTTACTTTATCATCAACAAAAACAACTTTCATATTACCAGTAGTTATGGTTCCCGTTTTGTCAAAACATAAAACATCTACTCTAGCCAACGTTTCTACACAGTACAATTCTTGAACAAGAACTTTCTTTTTAGTCAATTTATACGCAGATACTGCTAGAGAAACACTAACCAATAAGATCAAACCTTCAGGAATCATCCCTACTAAAGCTCCTGCACTTTTTAGAACAACTTCTACGTAACTTTCCCCATTGGCTTTTCCACGATAATATAACATTATCGCAATAGGTACTAATAAAACAGAAATAACTTTCAAAATCGTATCTAAGTAATCTCTAAGTTTAGATGGATATTTCTTAAATTGTTTTGTACTGTGGGCTAGTTTATTTATATAACTATCCCCTCCTACTGCTGTTGTTTTTATGATACAACTCCCACTAACAACATTACTCCCACTCATCACATTATCGTCTATATTTTTATAAATATTATCACTTTCTCCTGTTAATAGTGATTCATCTACTTCTATTTCTCCAGAAATAATAGTACCGTCACAAGGAATTTGATCTCCTAAATTAAGATGCAAAAATTCTCCCAAAACAATTTCTTCACTATCAACTTCAACAATTTTATTATCTCGATTAACTTTATATTTACTTCTACTAAGAAGACTAAGTTCTTCCAAAGCATTTTTTGATTTCACTTCTTGATAAATACCTATTATCGTATTTATAAAAATAACAAAAACAAACAATAAATTTTCAAACCTAAATGTTGAAGCAACAAAAATAGCAAGCACTAATATCATACCGTTAAAAAACGTGAAAACATTAGAAAATATTATTTCTTTTGTTGTTTTGTAGGGTTTTATAATACTAACATTTTTTTTTGAATTTTCTACTTCTTGTGCAGTTAAATAATTCACAAAAAATCCTCCATAAAATTATTTCTATATATTATATCACAAATAAACCACGATATACTTAAAATATAGTTGATTAATAACTACAACACTTTATAATAAAAAATATTGAGAGTTTAAAACTCTCAATATCTTTAAGTTCTCTTTATATACCTACTTACTAGATAATCTTTGCTATCCAATATCGTATCTTTATTCATAATTATATTAACTAACTCATATCCTATCAAAGCTCCTGTGGTTAAACCCGAAGATCCTAGACCACTAGCTACATATAAGCCTTCACTTTCAGGAATTTCTCCATAAAAAGGAGAAAAATCACTAGTATATGCTCTTATTCCAACACGTTCATTTATTATAGTAGCATCTTCCAAAATAGGCATGAACAACTTAGCCTCATCTTCAAACTCATCGAGTTTATTTTTATCAATAGTTAAATCAAATCCCATATCATTTTCGTGAGTAGCCCCTACACTTATAATTCCGTCTTCAAAAGGAATTATATCCAACTCTCCCTCTGGCATTACTACAGGGTAACTCCCACTATTTTTATCAGTAATTTGATAATCTCTAAGTTGACCTTTTTGTGGTCTGACATCTACGTCATATCCTAAAGGTTCCAAAATATCTTTTACCCACGCTCCAGCAGCTATAACAATTTTATCAAAGCATTCTCCATTAATTTTATATCTTCCATCTTCTACTTCTATTAATACTTTTTCTCGTATAATATTTGCATGAGCCGCATTTAGAAGTGAATTTACAAATCTTTGTCCCTCAATTCTTGCTCCTCCACTCGCATACAATACCCTTCCATTATTATCAAAGTTAGGAATAGTTAATCTAGCATCATCTAAAGAAATAATTTTTAACTCTCCTATCATCGGAGATAACTCTTTTCTAGTTTCAGCTAACTCTAACAATTCTTCTAATTTTGAATCATCTTTTTTGAGCAAATATACTCCGCTCTGTTTATAAAAATTTGTTTCTACGCCATCATTTTGCAAATCGCCAACTAGTTTCAAATAGAAATCTGCACCTAATCTTGCCATCTTGTACCAAGGTTTATTTCTCCTTTTTGAAAACCAAGGACTAATTATTCCGGCAGATGCTTTGGTAGCTTGCCCTACTCCATAATCAAAAACTGTAAAATCTACTTTTTCCTTTGATAAATAGTAAGCACACGTTGCACCTACTATTCCTCCACCTATTACGGCAACTTTCATCACATAATCTCCTTAATATAAATATTCAATATAACTATTTTATAACAAAGTAAAAATCGGTGCAAATGCCATCAAAACAAAAAGTCATCGCAGTAGTTTAAAACGATGACTTCTTATTATCTAACAATTTTATCTATCCATAACCTATACTAACATATTCTTATTTTGTATTCTTTTTTATTTCATCTGTAAGTTTATAAAGCTCATCAACTAAGTATCCTACATAAGATATAGCATCATTTAGAGGAACATTTGTCGAGACATCACATCCTCCTAATTTCGCTAATTCTAGAGCTGACATACTACTACCTTTTGATAAAGTAGTTAACCATTTTTCCACAACTGATTGATCTTTCTCTATTTTATTAGCTACCGAAGTACCTATAGTTAACCCTGAAGAATAAGTATAAGGATATAGTCCCATATAATAATGTGGTTGACGCATCCAAGTGAACTCTGCTCCATCATTTATTACCAAACTATCTCCAAAAAATTCTGTTAAAACATCTTTCTTTATTTGTGATAAAACGTCTGCATTCAAAAATTCATCGTTATCAACTTTTTTATAAACTCTATCTTGATATACCGCCTCAAGATAATGAGTTACCATATTGTGAAAATATGTTTTACTTATCATATTACTTATTACCCAGCGTTTGAACCCAGCATCTTCACTAGTCTTCAACAAATAATTAGAAACTATAACTTCATTACAAGTAGAAGGAGCTTCTACAAAATATAAAGGACAATCAAAATTTAACATACTTTGATGCTTCCCAGTACTCATAAAATGATAAGCATGACCTAGCTCATGAGCTAATACAAATACTTCATTCATTTTTCCAGTCCACGACAATAAAATATAACCAGCTATATTAGGTACTGTTGAACAAAATCCTCCAGTAGACTTGCCTTTATTCTGCGGAAAATCTGTCCAACGATTGTCATAGCTCTCATCAATTAAACTTAAATAGTCATCACCCAAAACAGCTAATGCTTTCTTTAAATAATCTCTTGATTCTTCAATAGACATATCTACCTCATAATCAGGATCTAAATCTATTTTACAATCTGTAAAACTCATATCTGAAATATTATGTTCTTTAGATAATAATTTAATATATCTTCTTATGTGCGGAGCTAAGTCCGACATCAAAACTTTTATTTGTCTATCATAAAGTTCACGATTACCATCTTGTTCAGCAAGAAGATAGTCTATAACACTGTCAAACCCTCTCATAGTAGCAATAGCTTTCTCTTTTTTTACGTGAGAAATATACTCGTTTGCAGTAGTGTTTTTGTAATTGTTTAAAGTTTTGTAGAAACTTTCTGCAGCCTTACGACGAACTTCTTTATCTCTATCCATTTCATATAAATTTTCATAAAGAACATAGCTATTTTCTCTAAGTTTTCCATCAACTTCAAAACTATCAAAATTCATATCTTCAAACTTAGTTATTTCATATAAATTATAGAAATCAGGTAAGCTATCTAATGTCGCCAATACCGATTCTGCATCTTTGGATAGTGTATGATTTTTATTATTTTTTATTTTTTCAAAATAATATTTCAAATCAGGTCTCTTAATTTCTACAAATTCATCTAAAATATTATCATTCAAACTGTATAATTTACTCATAAAAAAACTCAAGTTAGAAGCTTCCATAGTTTTATAAGTATTATATAAACTTTCATTTTCTATAGCTGCTTTATTAAATCTATCAACAGTCATCGGCAGAAAAGCATAATGCCCCAATTTATTAGACTCTTCAATAATAAATTCAAACTCATTAATAGCTTTATCCATAACATCCAAATCAAATGGAATATTTTCATAAACTTCCTTAAATTTCTTTACTTTTTGTTTTTGACTTTCAAGAGTACTACGAAACTCTTCATTACTCTTGTAAATCAAACTAATATCCCACGTATATTTTTCTTCAACATCTTTTCGATCAACTAATTTCAATTCGCTCATAAATCCTCCAATATTAATTATTTTCTTAATTATAAAATATCACAAATATAAATGCTATACTTTTTTAAAATTTTTAGTTTCTTTTTCTCTTAGCAATGAGTTAATGTAACAAAAAAGTATTTAAAGAAAAAATACTTTAAATACTTTTTGTTTTATATTTATTTTTTCAGACGTCTAAATAACATTACAGAAGTTAAGCATAACGCTACTCCTAAAATACCGTATGCCACAGTAGTAGTTTGACCTGTATTAGATAAGTTTTTCTTAGTTTTATTATTTTCTACATTATTAGATTTTCCGTCATTTTTAATTTGTGTAACATTAGAACATTTACCTGTTGAATTACTTTCTGTAGATTTCTCATCTTTATTTGTATTAGGATTATTATCTTTACTTTGATCCTGCTTTGCATCTGGTTTTTTATTTTTTTCTTGCTCTACTTGCGGAGTATCAGCAAGTTTAACTCCATTTTCTTCTAACCAATTAAGGAAAAGCGGACGCATTCTCATATATATAGAATTATCTATAGTTCCTCTAGATAGAACCCCTATCAGTTCGTTCTTACTATTTATTAGTCCACCCCCTGAATTTCCACCTGATGTATAAAAGTCTGTATTATAGTAGTACTCATCTACATCAACAACTTTACCTTTTGTGTACCATTGTGTAAATTTGTATTCTCTTAAATAGTAAACCGGATATCCTGCACTAATAACTTTTTCCCCAATATTATCAGTGTTCAATTTATTAACATTAATTATACCTAGAACATCTCCTATAGTTTTTCCTTCACTATTTGGTTTAACTTTAACAAGACCTATATCATAATGAAATCTTTCACTAAATTTATCAGCTGTTAGCCATTTAGGAAATGGTATAACTTTTTCTATCTCGAATGTTATATAATTACCATTTTTATCCTTTATACCCGAAACAACTTTTCCTCCAGTTGCAATACTATCTCTACCATCAGCAGCTATAACATGACCAGCAGTCAAAACATAATTATCCCCTATCACAGTCCCTGTTCCATAAGATTTTCTTAGAGATTTGTTTTGTCCTTTATAATCTCCATAATCTAATCTTAATTGAACTGACGAACGATAAGGACTTAAATTAGGCGTTCTAACAGGAGTTGTATAATCATCTTCTAAATTATCGTCTTTAGGTATATCCTGTTTTTCACTTTCATCAATTTCTTCCCAACTTTTTTTCTCATGTAATTCAAATTTATTTGAATTATCATCAGAAGATTCTTCTGTTTTATCTTTCTTATTTTCAGACAAACTATCTTTAGAATTATCAATACTAGGATTATTTGTATCTAGTTTTTTATCTGAGTTATCAATTATGCTTTTTTCATTGATAGAAGGAAGAGAAACATCTTCTTTTTTTGTACTATCATTATTAGTACTATCCATTGCATAAGCTTGATTAGATATAAGTAATGTTGATAGTATTGTCCCTATATACATCGTATTTTTCTTCATATTGTACCCCTTAATTTAATATTTAAAGAGATAGATATTGTAGCTAGCATTTTTATATCTTCTCTTCAATATAAGTATGCAATATTTTTTCTCAAATGTCAACTTTTTTCACTAAAGAATATAAAGTTTTCTTATAGAAACATTATTAGATATTTTTTATACTTTCTAACTGGATATTAAAAAAAATATATGATATGCTAATTATATATTGTATCGTTACGGAGAAAAATTATGCACAGTTCATGGAAAGAAATTTTTAAAAATTACCCTAATAGAAAAAATCTAGCAAACGTAGTAGATAAAATTAACGAAGCACGAAAAAATGTTACAATATTTCCTCCTAAAAATGAAGTATTTAAAGTATTCGATTTAGGAATAGATGATATAAAAGTTGTAATTTTAGGTCAAGATCCATATCATAATGATAATCAAGCGTGTGGACTTAGTTTTTCTGTTAAGGACGGAGTTCCATTACCAAAAAGTTTAATAAACATTTACAGAGAATTAGAAGATGATTTAGGAATCCCCTTTGCATCATCTGGAAATTTACAATCTTGGCATAATCAAGGAGTATTTCTTTTAAATGCGGTCTTAACTGTCCAAAAAAATGCTCCTGCAAGTCATAGAGATATTGGTTGGGAAGATTTTACTGACTATATAATTAAACAAATTTCTAATAATTGTAATAATATTGTATTTATACTTTGGGGAAGTTTTGCTAGAAGTAAAAAAGGACTAATAGATAAAAATAAACATTTTATTATTGAATCTGCTCACCCTAGCCCCCTATCTGCATACAGAGGATTTTTTGGTAGCAAACCTTTTTCTAGAACAAATAACTATTTAAAATCAGTAAACAAAAAAGAAATTGATTTTAATTTGAATTTTTAAGTAGAATTAAAGTTAAAGTTATAAAATTACATTATACCAAATATACTTATTTTAATTTTTTTTCATAAATAATAAGGTGTATCTAATGATACACCTTTCTCCTTTTCAGAATTCAAATTATGTTCGTACAATTTATTTCAAAAATACCATTCAAAACTTTCTGTATTTTAATTCGTATTTTAAAGTATATTTAAGGAACAAGATGTAAAATCTTATTATACCGAACATACTTATTTTAATTTTTTTCATAATAATAGGCGTATCAAAAGATACGCCTTTCTCCTTTTTTTTGTATTTATTAAATTATTGCAAAAGGAGAGCCTCCTAATCACTGTTTTAGGAGGCTTTATTATTATGAAAAAAATTATTAAGTTTTATAGCTTATGTTAGCATCTCTACTAACATAATATTATTTTATACTATGTTATTTAAATGAAGTTAATATTAAATTATTTTTTTAGAATTTTTTCACAACGTGGACAAAGACCATTTTCATCTAGTGATTCTACAATATTCCAACATCTTTCACAACGTTCTCCGTTAGCTTTATCTACTAAAATTGTAGCATAATCATAGTCTTTTCCATCGTTCTCTTTTACATCTACTTTACTTACAATAAATAATTGATGTAAATTATCAACTGATTTCAATAATTCAACTAAATTAGCATCTTTGCTATATATTTCTACACTAGCCTCTAATGATTTACCGATAACTTTTTGATTACGACTTTCTTCTAATGCTTTTAGTACATCATCACGAACTTCTAATAATTTATCCCATTTATCTTCTAACTGTTTGTCATCAATCAAATTGACTTTAGGGAAATCTGTTAAGTGAATAGACTCTGCTTCTTTGTGAGGCATATTATCATAGATTTCTTCTGCTGTAAATGATAATATCGGAGCAATTAATCTCACAGTTTTGTCCAAAATAGTGTATAAAACTGTCAACATACTACGACGAATATATGAAGCTTCATCTTCAATATAAAGAATATCTTTTCCGTAATCTAAATAGAATGAAGATAATTCTACATTAAAGAAATTCGTAAGTTCATTCATCACATTATTAAATTGATAGTTCTCATAATAATTCAACATTTTTGCTACTACTTGTTCGAATTTAATTAACATATATTTATCAAGTTCTGTTAAATCATCATAATCTAGTAAGTCTTTTCTATGATCAAAATTTCCGTTATATAAATTCCCTAATAAAAATCTATAAGTATTTCTTAATTTTCTATATGTTTCTGTAACTTGTTTTAATATATCGTTAGATATACGAACATCTTGAGTATAGTCTACACTAGCTGTCCAAAGACGTATAATTTCTGCACCCATTTGTTTACCTATATCGTTAGGAGAAATTATATTTCCTAGAGATTTACTCATTTTATGCCCGTTTCCGTCCATAACAAATCCTGCTGAAACTAATTCTTTGTATGGAGCCTGTCCAGAAATTGCTACCGAATTGATTAATGATGAGTTAAACCAACCACGATATTGATCACTTCCTTCAAGATATAAATCTGCCGGATAAGTTAAATCTTCTCTAACAGCCAAACATCCTTGATGAGATGTTCCAGAATCAAACCAAACATCCATAATATCCATTTCTTTCACAAATATTCCGTTTGGACTATCCGGATGTGTATATCCTTCTGGTAATAATTCGTTAGCTTCTTTGTAGAACCATGCATTTGACCCTTCAACTTCAAAAATTTTGGCTACATGCTCTATTAATGTTGCATCTAATATAGGTTGTCCATTTTCTGCATAAAATACTGGTATTGGAACTCCCCAAACACGCTGTCTACTAATTACCCAGTCTCCACGATCACGAATCATATTATAAAGTCTAGGTTTTCCCCATTCACTATAAAATTTAGTAATATCCACAGCTTCTAACAATTCTGTACGGAATGATTCTACTGAACAGAACCATTGTGGTGTTGATCTAAAGATAATAGGTTTTTTTGTTCTCCAGTCATGTGGGTATGAGTGAACAATATTTTCTTGTTTTAGTAATACACCCAATTCATTAAGGCGCGCTATAATATCTTTATTAGCATCAAACACAAATTTTCCTGCAAATTCCCCAGCTTCTTCTGTCAAAATACCTTGATGATCAACAGGAGAAATTACTGGCAATTTATATTGTAGATGTGCAACTTCATAGTCATCTACTCCGTGCCCAGGCGCAGTGTGAACTAATCCCGTACCGGCATCAAGACTTACGTGATCTCCTAAAACAACTAAAGACTCTCTATCAATAAATGGATGTTTACATACCAAATTCTCTAGTTGTTTACCAGTAACTTCTTTTCCTAAAGAAATATTTTCCCAACCGAAATCTTCAGCTAATTTCTCTACCAAATCTTTAGCAAAAACGTAATTTTCTCCGTTATAAGATACTACTTGATAAACAAATTCTTTATTTACAGCTATCGCTACGTTAGCTGGTAACGTCCAAGGTGTAGTAGTCCAAATTACAAGTTTTGTTCCTTTTTCTAATAATTCTGTATCACTAATCAATTCAAAAGCTACAAAGATAGATGGAGATGTATGATCACGATATTCTATTTCTGCTTCAGCAAGGGCAGATTCTGATGACGGCGACCAATAAATAGGTTTTAATCCACGATAAATATAACCTTTCTCCACCATTTTTCCAAAAACTCTAATTTGTTCTGCTTCAAACTTAGGATCTAGTGTTATATAAGGATTTTCCCAATCACCTATAACTCCCAATTTTTTGAAATCTTTACGTTGTTTATCAACTTGCTTTAATGCATAATCTTTACATTTATTTCTAAATTTACTAGCAGGCATCGATTTTCTATCAACACCGTTATTAACCAAAACTTGCTCAATAGGTAATCCGTGTGTATCCCAACCTGGAACATAGTTAGATAGATAGCCATTCATATTTTTATACTTAACTATAAAATCTTTCAACACCTTGTTAAGAGCGTGCCCCATATGTATATTACCATTAGCGTATGGAGGACCATCATGTAAAACATAAGTAGGACGTCCTTCATTCTTTTTCAAGATTTTTCTATATAAATCCATTTCATCCCAACGTTTCAAGAACTCAGGCTCTTTATTAGGTAAATTTCCTCTCATCGGAAAAGCTGTTTTCGGCATTAATAAAGTATCTTTTAATTCTACCATTTTTTCTCCTTTCAAAATAAAAACTCTCGAATCAAGTTAGAGGGCGAATATACTTCACGGTACCACCTCTATTAACTCAATTCAAGAGCACTCATTAATCATATTTATTTTATTCGTAAAGTGATAACTTATAAAACTTAATTAAAACTTTTCACCAACCAGTTTCTCTCTAAATAATTAACATTAAAAAGTCGTGTCTTTACTAAAATTTATTTAATTATATTATATTTTCTAAAAATTATCAAGTAAATATTGACTATTTTATAACGTTTATCTATCTCTACGTCCTAATTTTTCATTTATATTGTACATTATTCTAGCAATTTTGTATCCCCACTCTGGATCAGTTGCATAATATACATTCATACCGCCACTTTTATCTCCAAGATATGCTCCTCTTGCTGGAAATGCAGTCCCTATCAAATATCTATTATTAATCCATTTAGCTGCACCCAAAATACCTGCATCTACATCATCAAATTTAGTAGCAGATTCATAAGGGCTATGATCATACGCAGCTATCCCGAAGAAATTATTTTTATCAATAGCTATTCTACTTCTTCCCCAATTACTTTCTAAAGCTGCATGTGATAATAGATAAAGTGCATTAACTCCATATCTTCTTTCTGCTTCTTTAAAAGTTGCTCCTTTATTTAATAACTTACTACTAGAACCACCCATTTGACGTATAATAGAATTAAGTTCTTCAGCAGTGTAATTTGTAGTAGTTTTTAGATTTTTATATTGGAAAGTTTTTATAGTAGGGGTAGTGCTTGACGAAGTATTATTATTGTAAGGCGAGCTATATTGTGTTTTTGTTACTACTCCGTTGGCATCACTATAGTACCAAGTGTTTGTTTTTTCACTTCTTGACCATTTGTTTATTGCCATATTACTTCCCCACCCTGTTGGCTCAAAGTAATATTGTTTTCCGTTTATTGTTTCTAGTACATCTGATTGTTTTACTCCGTTTTTATACAAGTATTTTTTGCCATTTTCTGTTACTATCCCATTTTTTTGTTGTGGTTCATACGGCGAACTATATTGTGTTTTTGTTACCACACCATTGGCATCACTATAATACCAAGTGTTTGTTTTTTCACTTCTTGACCATTTGTTTATTGCCATATTACTTCCCCACCCTGTTGGCTCAAAGTAATATTGTTTTCCGTTTATTGTTTCTAGTACATCTGATTGTCTTACTCCGTTTTTATACAAGTATTTTTTGCCATTTTCTGTTACTATCCCATTTTTTTGTTGTGGAGAATATGGAGAACTTGATTGTGTTTTTGTTACTACTCCATTAGCATCACTATAGTACCAAGTGTTTGTTTTTTCACTTCTTGACCATTTGTTTATTGCCATATTACTTCCCCACCCTGTTGGCTCAAAGTAATATTGTTTTCCGTTTATTGTTTCTAGTACATCTGATTGTTTTATTCCGTTTTTGTACAAGTATTTTTTGCCATTTTCTGTTACTATTCCATTTTTTTGTTGTGGGGCATACGGTGAATCTGATTGTGTTTTTGTTACTACTCCGTTAGCATCACTATAGTACCAAGTGTTTGTTTTCTCACTTCTTGACCATTTGCTTATTGCCATATTACTTCCCCAGCCTGCTGGCTCAAAGTAATATTGTTTTCCGTTTATTGTTTCTAGTACATCTGATTGTTTTATTCCATTTTTGTACAAGTATTTTTTGCCGTTTTCTTGTATTATACCGCTTCTATAATTTGCTTCCGCTATATTATTATCTATAACTTCCGCCACAATTGCAGGGGCACTCATTACAGACAAAGTTAGCAATATTTTCTTAAATTTTTTAATATTCATTATATATCTCCTAAATAAATTATAAATCCAAAATGATTATAGCATACAGATTGACATATATTAATAACAGATATTTTTTATTTATATTAAAATTTCTTTACAAAACTTCTACTAAATAAATAATCTAATTACATAATTTCCTCAGATAAAAAAATAAATTGTTGTAATTTCTACAACAATCTATTTTTTATCAAATTATAAGTATTCTAAATTATGATTAGCTTTGTACCAATTTTTCCATTTAAAACCTTTTATAAGCCCAATCATTGTTCCAACACCGTAAGATATATGAACGAAAAATATAAAGAAAGGTATTAAAAAACTATAAATATTAAATTGATTTTGAACTATTGTCAGTAAAGTTACTAAAAATAGTACAATGCCATATAAACCAAATAATAGCAATAAAAATACATTAGTCCAAATACTCAATATTAAAGAAATTATTATTGATATAACAAATAAAAATGGAACATAATGAAATATCGAAAAACATTTCGGATAAACATGACTGACCTTACCTATCCAATACCCATTACTATATTTTTGCTTAAGCATTCCTTGAAGTTTTGTCCGAGTATATTGTTCAGAGTAAATTATGTTGCTATATCTTATATTATAACCATATTTTCTAATTCTATAGTGAAGTTCATTGTCCTCCACTCTCCCAACTAGCTCGTCTAACAATCCTACATTCTCAAAAACTTCTCTTCTATACATACCTTGAAATACAGAATTTACATACTTAACTTTACTCTCTTTACGATAGTTAGCTATCCCACTACCAAACATATTTTCCTCAACAAGCAACAATGTTTTTGAGAAACTATCATTATTCTCTATTATGTTGGGTCTAGGACCACCGCATACATATTCTCCGCTTTTAATAACGGAAACATTACTTTCAATAAAGTTATTAGCTATATGCGAGTGGCAATCGACCTTCAACAGACACTCTCCAGAAGATTCTTTAATACCAATGTTCATTCCTGCTGATAATATTTTTTTAGGATTTTTCAACAACAAAATATTATAAAAATCTGAATTGTTATTTTTAAAATTTTCTAATATTTGCCAACTTTTATCCGTAGACATACCATCTATAAAGATAAGTTCTATTTTATCTTTAGGGTACGTTTGATTTAAAAAATCAGTTATTAATCTCGGTAAATATTTTTCTTCATTTAGCAAACCTACTATTACTGAAACTAGCATAAAAATCTCCTACGATTTCGTTAATTTTGTTCTTTTATCAATATAATCTTTTAATTTCGGGTATCTTTCCAAATCAAACTTTCTTGAAAATAAATGTCCCGTTTCTATAGCATAATCAAGTTGAACAATATCTTTTTTAGAATCTGTCCAAGTATGAGGAGAACCATCCCACCAATTAATATACCTCAAATTCCCTTGGAATTCTCCTTTAAGACCACTCCATTTATTTTGATGATATATCTTATATTCTAAATTATTTTTCTTTAAAAATATAGGGATGAATAACTCATCCGTTATTAAAGTATTTTTATATATTTTCTTTATATTCGGAATGTCCTTTATTAATATTTCCACAGTATCATCATCTAAACTAAGCCAATTAGATGCATACCCATTTCCAATTTTATATTTTTTTCTATAATCAATACCGATTATTTTTTGTATAACTTCTTCTATTCTTCTATATTTTCTTATTAATATTTTTAATACTGAACTTTTAAAACTTCTTTCGCTAATATTTGGAAACAAATGCTTATACTTAATTCTTCGATAAATTTTATTTCTATAATATATATCATCAGCTACGTTAGTAATAAATATTTTGTTAGGATTATTTTCAAAGAAGTTATATATATATTCACTACTTTGTAAAGGTAAATCTACTCCAGATAGCAAATGATAATAACTATATTTATTTTTCTTAAATGCTTCCTCAAACAAAATTAACTCTGCATAAATCAGCGAAGGACTTCCCCAGTATACTGGGATTCTTTCAGTAAAATATACCTTAGAATATTTTGCAGAATTTATCAAATTATTCTCCACAGCAGTTGAGATATCACTTTTCTTATCTATAAATATATAAATATCGTGATTTATATTATCTAAACATCTTATTAAATATTCTAATTGTTCAAATTTATTATGTGCGGTAA
The DNA here is from genome assembly GCF_056897515.1 of Gemelliphila sp. 1F1. Taxonomy (NCBI): domain Bacteria; kingdom Bacillati; phylum Bacillota; class Bacilli; order Caryophanales; family Gemellaceae; genus Gemelliphila; species Gemelliphila sp. 1F1. The sequence continues at coordinate 87,223 of NZ_JBXHBE010000007.1, read as the reverse complement.
TTAAGTAAGCTTGCTTCATAGAATTTATTCCCCTTTTTTTCGCATAATAGATGTTGCTATATTGTACGCTTTTATTATTTCTTTTTTCTCAAAAATATAATTTAATACTAAATAATACCCAAATACAACAACAGACACTACTAATGCGTATAATATCCAATCTAAGTAACTATAAATATCTACATTAAATTTACTAAATATATATATTATAAAAATCATACTAACTGTATTTAATAAAATTCTTTTTATAGTACGCATCAAAGTATTATTGACAATATATTTATCATTATAAATTATCATATCTATACTTCTATATAAAAATGATACTATTGTCCCTATTAGAACTCCGTATATTCCAATATAATTTACTAAAATAATAGATACGACAATATTTATAGTCGCTTCTAAAATAGCACGCCATTGTGTTTCTTTGTAATGCCCCCTAGCTCCTATCATAGTATTGCTAGGTATTCTAATAGATTGTAACACCGCCATTATAGCAAACAAAATAACTAGATTTTTGTCATTATAATTTGCATCTGTAACACCTTGCATATATACCTTAACAAAAGGTCCTAACAAAACGGTAAAACAAGTATATATAAAGTATATTATAAAGAAAACTAAAAATTCAAAATTAGAAAAAATATTATATAGTTTTGAATCATCTTTTTCTAATAACAAATCACCAAAACTAGGCACGAGAGCATTAGTTATTGAACCTACAAGATTTGATAATGCTGTATAAATCATATTATATACTACATAAACCCCTGCTAAGATAAGTGAAGTGGCACCACCAAACAAAGTTATAACAATTACATCTGTATTAAACACCACAACTGTAGCTATTTGATGAACAAACGCTCCCCAACGTTGCGATAAATTAACTCCAGAAAAATCTTTAGAAAATTCTATATTATAATTTTTATTTATATAAATTTTTACAGCTATAAATCTAAAAAATAGCATAATAGCTGCCACCATTTTCACTATAAAGTAACTATAACCATTGTATATTAGCCAAATACTAGCTATCATACTTAGTATTAAACTAATACCTTGATAAATATTTATAACATATAACTTTTGATCAGCGGTAAGTAGAACTCTATACTTTCCAAAGAAAAAGTAATCTATAATACTTCCCAAAGATAATATAATTATAATCAACCTAACACTATAAGTATCTACTTGATTAGATATAAACTTAGGATAAATCCAGATTAACAACAAAACAACCGCAATATATATTACACCTGAACGATAATAAAAACTTTTAGTAGCTCCTAAAATCTTATTTATTTTGTTACTATTACGTTCTCTTAATGGATCATATAGTGCTAGTGTAGCAGCAGCCCCTACTCCCGCTTCAATAAGCACTAAAGCTGATATAATCTGATTTACTCCCCCTACCATACCATTTATACTAGATCCATAATATAATACAAATAATTTATTTACAACAAATCCAGATACAATAGTTATTATTTGTAATACTAATGTAGTTAAAATGTTATAAAAAGCTTTTTTTGTCCTCATTGTTAATTATCCTTATTAGTCAAAGATTTATAATATTCACAACTTAAATACCCTGTGAAAAACATAAAAAATATTTGTTGATAAGTTATATTAACAAATGCAGCATCTAAAAACATATAAGTTCCCAACAATACTAATATACCATAAAATATAATATAATTAGAATTAAACTTACTAATCAAATATTGTCTAATAAATAACCTACCATAAATTAAAACTATCCAACATACAATAATTAAGAATCCTACAATTCCAAAACTCAACAAGATATTTATGTAACTATTGTGCATAGCTCTACCTTCTTGCATTGATGGAATATTTAATTCTGAATATTTATCCGCATTAATCTTTTGCATACTAGGTCCTATACCAAATATTGGATTTTTTTTATATAAGTTCAAAGCATCTTTCCAAATAGTTAAACGTCCATTTCCTAATTCTTCTGTTGAATCTTCTTTATCCGTAACTACTCTATTTTTTATCTGGCTTTCATCTGCTATTTTACTACTACTCAGATTTTTATAATTAGATAACGAACTATATGTCATCTTATTATTTTCATATACCCAAATATAGCTCTTAAGTTCACTTCTTTGTGAGATATAAAATCCTGCTTTTTGAACAGTACTAAAACCTAGAGAAAATATTGCTATTCCTCCAACTATTAACAACAATCTCTTTAGACTCTTTCTAAACTCTTTTCTTGAAATTATATTAACTAGATAGACAATCACTAACAATACTCCTACTAAATAAATAGAATAAAAAGCACCTCTTGAATTTGAAAAAGCTATAAAGATATATTCAACAACCAAAAAGAATATCAACGTACTTTTCTCTATCTTACTTAAAGAAGCGTAGTTACTAATTAAAATATAAAGAATTACTATAAAGGTTGCTACTCCGTACATAGCACCATAGTTAGGATCTTTATAAATTCCATAAAGAAGCGGGGTAAAATTACCATTTAGAACTTCTACATATCTTATTCCAAGAAAATCTAAAGTTTCTTGGTTTATAACATAGATACTAATATTAGAAAAATACATAAATATAGATATTGTACTTATTAGCACTTTCATAAATATAGTTGGATAAAATACTATTTTAAATATTTTATCTTTACTATACTTCTCTGCTAATATCCTGTAAGCTGGTAACATTATAATCATCGAAAATATTGTTAATACAGAAGTTTTTATTGACTCTAGCGTAATTGTTCCTAAGTTTAAAAGTATTGTTATTGCAATAGAAATAGACAATATAATGGTGCATATTATATTAAAATCTTTTATTAAATATTTTCTATAAATCAAGTTGTATATAATAATTACCAGACCATAACTCATAAGCAAATAATGGAATACACTTTCATAAATTCCTATATTAGGATTTATTAGTTTAAAATCAGGTCTGACTAAGTATAGAAAATATATAGCATAAAATATTATTGGATATTTTAGTAAAGTTTCAATATTGAAAAACTTTCTCATGTTTCCTCCTAAAGTTAATTATTGGGTTACTTCAAAAAATTTTTGTAATAACTCCTACTATCCTTTTCTTTGTAAATTACTTCTATATTAGAAGATAACTCTTTTTCTGTTGATAACTTATATACATCGTTATCCCTTATTAAATCAAAAACTTCTCCATCACTTAATAAATATGCGTATTCTACATCTCCTAGATTATATATTGCCAAATTAGTAATTAAATTACTTTTTTCTTCTTTATAACTTAATTTTTTATTACCAATTTCAAAATAGTTTATATTATTAATGCTAGGATTAAAATGTAAATTTTTCATTTTTTCATAAGGGAAGTATGTTTCATTTAATGTATATTCTGCTACTTCAAAAACAACAATATCAGGCTTGAACATATTAAAGTAGTAATCCATATTTAAAATATTATGATAATTATGAACGACTATATAATCACTAAATACATTCTGTAAATATTGTAATCTTCCATTTAAATAACTTCCTTGAAAAACTAATCCTTTTTCTAAATTTTCTGCATTAGCTGTATTATTTTTAATATAACTAAACATATTATTCTGACTGTCCACTACAACATCAGAAATATAATTGTCCGTTAAATCTATAAAATTAGTTTCTTTCAATGTAAATTTAGGCACTGTATCATCAATTTTGAACTTAGATACAGCTAAATAGTTTTCCTTTTCATAACTAATATTGAAATTATCTAATGTTAAATTATCCATTATTGGAAAATCTTTTTTCATCAAACTAATTGCGTTATTAACTCCGTAGAATGCTCCTAAGTCATTCCAATGTCCTGCATCATACTGCTTATTATACACTTGTTCGCTATAACTTTTTTCGGTAAGCAAATCAGTATTATCTACAAAATCAATATTGTTATTAGTCAATATATCTTCTATCTTTATCATATAATCCCGATTATAGTTCACTCCTTTAGGAAGATATCTAGTATATACGGATGTTTTTTCTGGATTTATAACAACATAAAACTTAGCCCCTCTGCTCTCTACATAATCTCTAAGGGTTACAATTGTATTTGCAAACGCAGTGTGATAATCTGTGTAATTTTTCTCAGACATTCCGAAAAATACATACCCGTCTTGCCCATAAGTATATATAGGATGAATCATCAAATTAAACAATTTATCATTTAATTCTGTATTTTTATTTATTAAATATTCTCTACCATAAATTCTATCGTCTATAAAATTAAGAGCTTGATCTATTGTTTCGTTATTAAAAGTGCTTAATTCTGGAAATTCTGTTAATTTTCTGTTATCCATAATAGAAACTACATTTTTATCCCAATTTAGAAAGACTATCGGAATAAATAAAATTGATGAAAATATTGTAATAAAAATAATTTTAAATTTTCTCATACTTTATTTTCCTCCTAAAATTGAAAATATAAAAATGGCGTAAAGCTAGAACTTACCATAGATAAAATCGCTAGAATAAAGAATACAACTAATACCGCTTCTTTTAGGAATAAAAAAGATACTGTGCTATTCAACTTAGCAGTAAACATTTTTATAAATCCACTCTTACCAATGATGGCTCCTATTAGTCCTACTACCATTATTAGAACAATTTTATTGTTAAAATAATATTCATAAGTAAAATAAATATTACCATTTGGTATACCTATCATTGATTTGAAATAAATTAAAACTTCATCAAATGTTGGCAACATAAATATAATCCATGTGAAGTAAATTACTAACATTGTTACAAACCACTTTATAACACTAGGTATAATTATATACCAACTCTTATCCCTAACTGCTCTTTCTAGCATAACGACAAATCCGTGAAGAACTCCCCATAATACAAAATTAAGCGTTGATCCGTGCCACATACCCGTTAATAAAAATACAATAAACAAGTTTAAATAAACATTTTTTCTATTTCCTCCTAAAGGAATATAAATATACGTTCTAAACCATGTACCTAAAGATACGTGCCATCTTCTCCAAAATTCTCCTACTGAAGTTGATGTATAAGGATAATTAAAATTTTCTTTGAAATTAAAGCCAAATAACCTACTAATTCCTATTGCTATATCAGAATATCCAGAAAAATCATAATATAACTGTAAGAAATAACATAATGCTCCCAAGAGTGCACTTTGCCAATCGATACCAGATGAATTGCTAGAAGTTATGTTAAATACTACCTGTCCTAAATTATCAGCAATAAGACACTTCTTTATAACCCCTATCATTATTCTTTCTAAGCCACTAAAGAACAAATCAACAGATACGAACCTAGTTTTAATTTGCGAATAAAAATCTCTCCATAAAACTATCGGACCAGAAGTAATCTTCGGAAAAAATGTGAAAAATAAAAAAGTTTCTGTAATATTTCCTCTTTTTTGTTTTCCGGTATAAATATCTACTAGATACGAAATTGATTCAAAGATAATAAACGACATCCCTAAAGGAACAAAAATTGTCATGGTATCAAATAAATTAATTTCATTAAAAAGTAATATCACATAACTTGCATATTTATAATAACTAAGCACCAATATAACAAATATTAAACTTAATAAAAAAAGATTTTTATTCTTGTACTTTTCTAAAAAATATCCAACTATATAAACTATACTTATAAAAAATACTAAATATAATGCAGACCTTATGCTTGATGTGGCATAAAAACCTAAACTCACTATCACTAAGTATATATTCAATAAACTTTTATTCTTAAAAAAATTCAAAATATAATATATTAATACCGACAAAGGTAAAAACGCAAATATAAAATGACTTGTAGTAAAAGCCATAATGTCCTCCTCATTAATATTCTATTATTTCTTTGAATTTAGATATTTGTTCTTGTAAATCAAATTGCTTTATAAACATTTTTGTTTCTTCTTGATTAATATTTTCTATATTTTCTATATATTTTATGACGCTATTTGCCGCTTCTTCTTCGTTAGAAATAATTTTTCCGTATTTTCCATTAGATGATAATTCTTCAATTCCTCCTACATTAGTGGACACAAACGGAACTCCCAAAGTTAAAGCCTCAACTACTACACCAGGAAATCCCTCTTTCTCAGACATTGATAATAAACATTTCATATCAACTAAGTATTTGTATGGATTTTTTTGATAACCTAAAAAATGTACGTACTCTTCTAAATTGTAATCAGCTACCATTTGTTTTATATTTTTTTCTTCCGAGCCTGTTCCTATGTAGTATAAATGGTATTTATATCCTTTATTATGTATATTTAATAAGACATCTATCAATTTATCAGATCCTTTTTCTTTCTCTATTCTTCCAATAGAACATATAGAGTTTTTGGCTATATACTCATCTTTAGATTTTTCAGCCAAGCTATATATATTAGCAAAATTATACCCATTATAAACTAAATTAACTTTATTAGCAACTTTAGGATAAACATCTATAATTGATTGCATTGTTTTTTTGGAAATAGCTACAATACTACTCGAACTTTCCAGATAATTTTCATATCTTTGTTTTCTCCAAAAATATTTATCTAAATTAAAATCCTCTATACTTCCATGAATCCAAGATATTTTCTTTATATTTCTTTTTGAAAATGGCATATCTGGATACATTATTTCAAAATATACTTCAACATCATAATCATCATGTTTAACTAAATATCTTCTTAACAAATTAGGAAAAAGCTTCCCAAATTGATTTAAAAATAATTGAAATAATTTATTATACTTGTACGAATTATAGTAATTTACAACCGATATACCTTTCGGCAATTCTTCAAATCCTTTATCCCCTCTAAATATCTCTACAACATCTATACTATAATCTTCAAAATTTCCATTAACTAGAATGTTTGATAATATTTTTTCCGCTCCTCCTCCACTTGAAAAAGAAGGAATAGCAATCAATACTCTTTTTTTCATAAAATTTATCCTTAATTTATTGCCTAATTTTTCCTTTATAAATTTTTAAAATTTTTCTGTAAATAGGTGTATTAATCCCTATAATAAAAGAAGACAGTTTCCTGCTTTTTGAAATTACATTATTTTTCAATATAGATAATCTATTTTCTACAAAATATCTTCTAATATTCTCATAGCTCTTAACCTCTTTGTAATTATCAAGTTCTAGTATTTTGTTAAACACCGAAAAGTATGAATACATTTCTTTAGATTTCGCATAACTTATTAAGTTTGGATAGTCATCAGTAACATAATCAACAAATTTCTCTGCAATTTCTATATTATCTAAATGTTTCTCATTAAAATTCATATTAGTTATACTCCCATCACGCATAATATAATAATAAAGTTCCTTATTAGTTATGACATACTTATTAGCAATCTGAATTAATTCGTAAGTATAAAAAGCATCTTCATAAAATTTATTTTTTGGAAATTCTATTTGTTTGGCAATTTCTGATTTTATAAGTTTCCAACAGACAGCTCCATATATTTTTTCCATACTAAGATATTCTTTTAAATAACCCTCTTTGTCCAAAGTTATACAGTAATCTTCACTATTATAATAACTTGTCGGTATGTCATTATAGACGACAAAAAAGCTACACTCCGCTACATCTGCATTGTTTTTTGTTATTGTTTCGTATAAATGTTTGTACATATCTTTATGTACATAGTCATCACTGTCTACAAATCCTATATAATCTCCTGTTGCCCTTGATACTCCGTAATTTCTAGCATCGGACAAACCGCCATTTTCTTTGTGATAAACTGTTATCCTATCATCTTTTTTGGCTAAATTATCACATAAAGCTCCGCTACTGTCAGTAGAGCCATCGTTTACTAATATAATTTCTAAATTACTATAAGTTTGATTTATTATTGAATTGACACATTTTTCTACGTATTGTTCAACATTATATACCGGCACTATTATACTTACAAGTTTATTATTACTCATAAATTTACCTCTAAATTATTTATTTAATATTTCCTTTTTCTTATATCTTAGCAACACTTTCTTATAGACATCTTTATTTAATAACAACAGTACAGTTGCCATTTTTAGAGATTTAGGTGCTTTTTTACATTTTATAATTTTATATTTATTATTTTCAAAAAAACTAATAATTTCTCTGTATTCTGGTAATTTTTTGTAATTATTTACCATTATTAATTTATTGAAAATTGATAGATAAGCAAAACTTAGTCTTGTGAATGCTATTTCTTCGTATTCAGAATAATTTTCTATCGTAAAATTATAAATTAAATTCATAATTTCCAGCATATCCATATGTTTAATATTAAAATCTTCAGTAGTTATACTATTTTCTCTAATATAATAGTAATAATAATTTCCGCTAGTAATAGCAATTTTTAAATCTTTTATCTGAAATAACTCGTAATTATAAAATAAATCTTCATAATATTTTCCTAATGCAAATTTTAGTTGTTTTGCTAAAGGAGATTTTATTAACTTACACCAAACAGATCCATAAACTCTTCCCATAGACAGAATTTCTTTTAGGTATTGTTTTGAATCTATAAGGTTTTGATAATCAGACCCAACATAATTTGGTCTAGTATGACCATCAGCATAAACTCTTTCTACGTTGCATTCTACTATATCTGCATTAGTTTCCTTGGCTACTTTATACAAATGACTATACATATTCTCGTTTATATAATCATCGCTATCTACAAATCCTATATATTCTCCTGTCGCTCTAGCTACTCCATAATTTCTTGCATCAGACAATCCGCCATTTTCTTTGTGATAAACTATTATTCTGTCATCTTTTCTCGCTAATTCATCACAGATAGTACCACTACTATCAGTAGATCCATCGTTTACTAATATAATTTCCAAATTAACATATTTTTGATTAATTAATGAATCTACACATCTTTCTAAATAATCAGCTACATTATATACAGGTATTATTACACTAATTAATTCTTCATTATTTGATAAAGTTTTATCCATTAATAACATCTGCCACTATTCCCTTATAATTCTCTATTATATATTCAATATCATTAGTTGATAAGTTAGTATGTAAAGGTAAAGTTATTTCATTTTCATAATAACTATAAGCATTAGGATAATCTTTTATATCAAAACCATGATTTTTGTACGCTGTAAGTAACGGTAATGGCTTATAATGAACGTTCGCACTAATTCCTAATTCTGCTAATCTCTTAATTATTTCGTTTCGTTGTTCAATATTAATACCTGACACGTGCGTTATATAAAGATGATGTGATGATATATAATTTGTTCCTTTGTGCTTTAGTGGTACAATGTTAGTTCCAGAAAAACCTTTATCATACATATCTACTATATCGTATCTTTTTTGCAATAGTTTAGGATAACGAACAAACTGAACAAGTCCAATACTAGCCACAATATCAGTCATATTACATTTGTATCCCGGAATAACAATATCATACTCCCAAGATCCTGCTTGCATCTTACTTAAAGCATCTTTAGTCTGTCCATGCAGAGAATATATTTGAAATTCCTTATAAAGCTCATCATTATCAATGTTAGGGTTATCTTTCCAAGTTACACATCCTCCCTCTGCTGTTGTAAAGTTTTTTACTGCGTGAAAAGAAAATGAACTGAAATCTGCAATATTCCCAGCTTTCTTTCCAAAATACTCACTACCTAAAGAGTGTGCACAATCCGCTACAATAGCTACTCTTCCTAATAATTCTTGATATTTTGAGTTAGCTACAAATAAATCTTTTTTATTAAAGGCAATCTCAAATAATTTGTTATAATCACAAGGTATACCCGCCAAATCAACAGGAATAATAGCCTTTGTCTTGTTAGTTATAGCACCTTCTAATTTACTATAATCCATTTCAAAGCCATCTTTTTGGATATCTACAAGTACCGGTGTTGCTCCTACGTGATAAATTACACTACAAGACGCTGTATAAGTCATAGCTGGAACTATAACTTCATCACCGTCTCCTATACCTAACACTCTAAGTGTTAACTCTAATGCCGCAGTCGCTGAATTAAGACATACTGTACGAGGTGTCTGCATATATTCTGATAATTTACTTTCTAATTCTTTTGTTTTTGGACCAGTTGTTATCCACCCCGATTTTAAAACTTCTGTTACTGCTGCAATTTCTTCTTCTGTAATATCTGGTGGCGAAAATGGTATATTTAATTTTGACATATTGTTCTCCTATTATTTCAAAACTCCTACTAAAGTGTTAATAATTATTTTTATATCATTTAGAAAACTGAAATTTTCTATATATTCAAGATTGTATTTCATCTTCTGCGGTAAAATCTTCTGAACATAAGCGTCATCTACATTCATACCGTCTAATAAATACTTGTCTAACTCTTCATTTTCATCTTTGTATGTTATACTAGCTGTTGAAGTTACTCCCGCTGGCATAAGAAGAGTTGCATACATTTTAGAACTATATCTATCTACATATTTAGCTACTTCAGGTCTAGTCCCTACAAAACTCATATCTCCTAGCAAAATATTTATTAGTTGTGGGAGTTCATCTATTCGTAAATTTCTAAGTTTTTTCCCAACTTTACTTATTCTAGGGTCATCTTGTAATGTTACTGAACTTCCAAGTTTATCTGCATTTTTGACCATAGTTCTAAATTTATAAATTTTGAACTCTTTGCCGTAAGTTGTAATTCTCTTTTGACGATAGAAAACTTCGCCCGGACTATCCAATTTTATCCAAATAGCAATGTATATTAAAACTGGCGATAAAATAACCAACAGTATAAAAGCCATTATTTTATCGAAAATAATTTTTGATAATAAAGAAAATTTCTTTTTTTCTAAAATATTATAATAGTATTTTACTTCTTCATTCTGAAATTTACTATCTAATTCGTTTAATTTTTTCATAAAAGTTTCACTCTCGTTATAATATCTTTTAATTATAACATACATTGATATTAAATGAAAAGCTATCATACTAACTAATAAGAAAATAAAAAAGATAATACGATATAATAAATCGTATTATCCTAAAATTTCTAAACGTTAGTTATTTAACTGCTGAAGTTTTTGGTAAAACTTTGCTTCCATCTTTTCCTGATTTAGCCTTTCCAGCTTCTTTAGTTACATCTTCTGGATCCTTACCTTCTTCAACTTTAACATTTTCTCCTAATTGAGTTGCTAAAAGACTATCATAATGTTTTTTATAAACTACATTATACGCGTCTTGTTTAGCTGTTGCTAAATCTTTTTCCAAAGCTTCTTTTTTCTCTAGGTAGTCATGACCTGCATATCCTGAGTAAATAAATTCATCAAGAGCTGCTTGCGCTTTTACTACCTCAGGGAATTTAGATGCTTCTGCTAAAATATCTGATTCATGAGCTGCTAGGTATTCTACAACAATTTTTTCAGCTGCTGCTAAAGAGTCTTTTCTTTGCTTTTCTTTACTAGCATTTAAAACTGATTCAGTTTGTTTATTTAATTCTTCATCACTTGGTCTTTCAGCTAATACCGAAGCTGATGGTAATACTAGCCCAGCTGCTAATACTGATAATAATACTTTCTTTTTCATAATAAAGTATCTCCTTTCAATTTGTCAATATTCTTTATACTCACATATTATCACTTATTAAAATAAAAGTCAACAACTAGTATGAAAAAATAGTTATTTTTTTTTTTTTTATTTTGATTGCGTTTTCCATGATGATATTATCAGCTTTTGTACGAATATATTGCTATTTATTTTAGAATAAACACCTTTTTTCATTAAAATAAATTTTAAAAATAACGATAATTATTATCAACTTAATTATTAATTATATTTTAGTTATAATAATTATTTCGATAATTTTGTATTAATTTATTTTAATACTAATAAATTAAAAAGCATTTTACACAAGTAAAATGCTTAAAATAAATTTTATAATATCGCTGTTAATACCGCCGCAATACCGAATATAATTCCGGGCGCATTAGCAGCGGCTAAAGGTATATCTCTATTTTTCTTTAATAATCCGTAAGATACCCATAAAGTACAGTTTATTGCAGCAGCTACTAATGGCTGAATAAAATCTCCTTTATTTCCGCTAAGATTGTTAGCTATTTGTGGAATGTAGGCAACGTACATTAAAACTGATAATGTTGTTGCAATCCATCCTAATATCTTTTCGTTTTTCTCAGACATAAGATTTCCTTTCGCACTAAAATTCTTTTATTTTTTTAATAAGTCACGGATTTCTTTAAGTAACTCTTCTTTTGTATCGACTTGCGGAGCTTCTTCAACAACTTCTTCCTCTTTAGCTACTTTGTCTTTAGCTGTATTGATAGCTTTGACAAAAATAAAGATAGAAACTGCCACGATTAAAAAGTCAATTACTGTTTGGATAAAATTACCATATGAAATACCATTCCATTTTAAAGCAGTAAAATCTGGTTTAGTTGGGAATAATAACAAAATAATAGGCATAATGATATCAGATACTAGTGATGATACAATTTTCCCAAAAGCAGCCCCGATAATTACCCCGATAGCCAAATCAAGAACGTTACCTTTTAAGGCAAACTCTTTAAATTCTTTTAACATAATAACGTATTCCTTTCATAATAATAAATTATAATTTGTTTTGAAAAACAGAGTTATTATAACAAAATTTTAAAGATTATTCCACAAATACGCTTTATAAAAGAAAAATTTTTTGTAATTTATATAAGAAAAAAGCCACGGAGAAGTATTTTTAAAACTTTTATTTTGTGATACAATTATAGTGTCGTCCACACATTCTAACGACGGTTAGGAGGTGAGTTCTTTGCAACTAGACTATATAGTTTCGTTTATCATAGTACCACTTTTTATAAGTGCGTTGGCAAATGTCATTTCTGAATGGTTAATCAGAAAATTCTATGATAAGGACGACAAATAACAATAACCTGAGTATCTTATTTGCGTGAGATACAAAATAAAAGCAGATGAATGCACTCATCTGCTTTTTCTTTGCATAGACTATATATTATCGTTTTGCGTACCTATATTCTATACCATTCACTAAAAAAAGTCAAGGGAAAGAGTATTCTTTATCTAGTACCATTTACAAACTTATAAATTCCGATTGATTTATTATATTATCTATTTATTGATAAATTAGCAATTGATTCTGTAAGCAAGCTAGAAAAATTTATGCCTAATCTGTTCCCTAAGTCATTAGCCCATTTAGGTATAGATAATGTTTTCTTTACTAATTCTTGGTTTTGTAAATATTCATTGATATCTACTAACACCAATGAAATAAAAGATTTATCAAGATCATAATAATCCCTAAAATCCTCATCATCGCTAAAAGGAAAATTATTCTCTAAAGAAATATCTTTTATATTACTAATTTTAGGCAATTCTACTCCTGTTTCGATAAAATCCGCACACATTATTCCTAAATAATCAGAAGCCATATTCATCGCATCTGTTATATCTTCTCCCTGTGTTCCACTTCCTTCTATATCTGGAAAATATACATAATATCCATCATTTTCATTATAATAAAATAACGCCGGATAACTTACTAACATATACTACCTCCTGTTATACAGACAGGACTACAAAAGTCCTGTCTCTTTTAATATTCCTCTTTCGGTTCCCTTTTTAAGTTCTCCTTTGGGAATAATAATAGGTCTTTTTAACCCAGCTTTATTCATTTTAACGTGTGACCCTTTGCCACCCTTAATTTTATAAAGCCGTGCTTAGTTAAAAGCTTGACCATTTCTTCTTGTGTCATCGGCATGTCGACTTTACCTCCTGACATCTACATTTTAACACGTATTTATACGTGCGTCAATTAATATTATATTTTCAATCTAACATTTTTTAATCTAATATTAATAAGTTTTTACTCTATAAAAAATTATTAACACAATATTTTATTGGCAACTAAGCGTTATTTATCTTATAATATATTTGATAAGATAAAATAGGAGAAAATTATGAATAGAAGTAAAATTTTTGAGAGCATTATTCTGCCTAACGGGATAGAAATTAGTAATAAAATTGTTATGGCTCCAATGACCACTTGGGGAAGCAATGATGATAATACAGTTTCTAACGAAGAAATTTCTTTCTATACTAGAAGGGCAAAAAATTTAGGAATGGTTATTACAGGTTGCACCCACGTATCATACAACGGTATAGGTTTTGAAAGTGAATTTTCTGCATATAACGATAGCTTTGTTCTTGGACTTAGCGAACTAGCAAAGTCAATCAAAGCGCAGAATACCAAAGCTATTTTACAAATAAATCACGCAGGAAACAAAGCCTTACAACATTTAATAAAAGATGATGACGTTATTAGTGCTAGCGATATCGAAACATTAGATACAGAATTTGCAGAAAGTTGCAAGACTAGACCACTCAAAGAAACAGAAATACTACAAATAATTAAAGATTTCGGTGAAACTACAAGAAGGGCAATTAAAGCTGGTTTTGATGGTATTGAAATTCACGGAGCACACGGCTTTTTAATTCAAAATTTTACATCACCATTTTTCAACAAAAGAACAGATGATTGGGGAGGCTCTTTAGAAAATAGAATAAAATTTCCTCTAGAAATAATTAAAGAAATTAAACGTGTTATTAAAGAAGAAGATCGAGAGAACTTTATTATAGGTTATAGACTTTCTCCAGATGAGCCGATGAAAGATGCTTTACGTATAGAACATACTTATAGACTTATAGACGAAATAGTGAATATAGGAATAGATTATTTACACATTTCTTTGCCGAATGCGTTAGAAGATATGCCCGTAAACAACTCAAAATATACATATCTTGAACTTTTATCGAAACATATAAATAAACGTATCCCGACAATGTACGCCGGAACGATAAAAACAAAAAAAGAAGCAGAACTACTGTTAAATAATTGCGATTTCGTAGCATTAGGTAGAGTTTTAGTGAGCGACCCAGACTGGCTAAAAAAAATAGAAAATAACAAAGAACAAGATATAATAACAAAATTAAATTTAAACAATGCCAACGATTTAAAATTACCAAAAAAATTAGTAAATGAAATAGTAAAAAATAAAGGGTGGTTCGATTTAGAAGAAAATTTCTAAAAAGTAACTAGCCTCGAAAAAGAAAAAGACAGGAATTGCCGTTCCTGTCTTTTTATATGATATTTTTAATCACATTTGCTTATATTTGTATTCTAACCTGTTTATTAAATAGAAGTCAAGTTAAACTTTTTGATTTTTCGTTTTTTTATAAGGAGCTATGTTATAATTAAAGTGTTACTTTACCTAATTTACGTAACAGTAAAGGAGGTGGCTCTATGCAAAATATAGTATCACTTATAAATTCTATTATGGCAAATGTTCTTGCTTATTACATTTGCAAATGGTTAGATAGAATTTCTAAAAAGTAACTAGCCTTAAAAAAGAAAAAGACGAGACCGCAATCTCGTCTTTTTTTCTCTATACAAATATAGATATCACTTGCTTATATTTGTATTCTAACTTATTTACTAACTAAAGTCAAGTGAAAAGTATTGTTTAACCCTCTTTTATTCCAGATATGTTATAATTAAAGTGCTATCAACTGAATATTTTGCTTCGAAAGGAGTGAACGTAATGACAAATCTACTAGAATTACTATTGTTTTTACTAATTCTTCGTGAATTAAATGAAAATAATAATAAATAAATTTTAGGATTTACGTTGATTAATATTCGTTTAGTGTTGATAGTAAAGTATGGTGTGGAAGCCATACTTTTTTTATTTTGGAAAATATAAAAAGCATAAAAGAATATTGTGGAAGTTCTTTTATGCTCGACAAATCTACTTAATATCTATTTTATATTATTAACTCAAATAAAGTCAAGTAAAAATTATTTTTCACTTCGCGATTATAAAAATCTTCATTGTTTTCCTATAATATTATTTTTTTGATTTTTATTTTTCTGCGAAACAGACAGAGAGAATATATCCCTATTTTTCTCCAACAATACTATTATACCACATTTTTCTCTTTTTCTTTAGAAAATGTATTTTGTATATCTTTCTATGTTTTTCCTATTGATTTCATACTGTTTTCATGTTACGTTTAAGATATAATAACTTGGACAAATTTATATTTTAATCTGCAAATACATATAACTTTTAATAGGAGGTAATAACTATGAAAAAAATTAAAAAAATAATATTACCACTAAGTATAATAGGAATATTTTATTTTATTAATCTAAATGACACAAAAGCATTTTACAATGATATGCAGATAATTAATATTTCGTTTTTAGCAGAACCACCATATCCAATAATAATAGCCATAATAGTTATTCTTATAAATATACTAAGAAGTTTTATAAAATATAAGAAAAACAAAAAAAGACAGGAGCGATAATTCCTGTCTTTTTTTAGTTATATACTTTTGTACATAATATCTTGTTGTTAATTCATTCGCTCAAATAAAGTCAAGTGAAAATTATAATCTATTTATTAATTCTGCTGTTAGTATTGAAGAGTTTTTGGCTGCAATTTTTAGAAATTCATCAAAAACTACTCTTGTTCCCTCTTCAGCTTTGTCGCTAATACTTCTACATACTATAAATTTTGTTCCAAAATTATAGCAAGTTTGAGCTATTGCTGCTGCTTCCATTTCTACAACTTGCATATCAGGGAAGTTATTTAGTATACCTTGTTTTATATCTTTATCAGAAATAAAAGAGTCCGAAGTCCCGACTAAGCCATAATGAATTTTATAATTTGGTAGGGTAATATCTTTTGTAATATTAACTAGTTTATCATCACTCTTATACATTGCTGGCATTTGTGGAACTTGCCCTAATTCATAACCGAAATGTGTAGCATCAACATCAAAATATACAGTATTAGTTGCCACTATCATATCTCCTATTTCCATACCTTTTTGCAAGGCACCACAACTTCCAATATTAATCACATAGTCGACATTATAGTTATCTAGGAGCAAGGTTGTTGCTATTGCTGCATTTACTTTACCGGGTTTTGATAACATTAATACGATTTCCTTACCTTGATAAACACCCTCATAAAACTCTACATGTGCAATTTTATTCGTACGTGCATTTTTTATTCCTGATTTGATAATTGATATTTCTTCTGGCATAGCGCCTATTAGTGCTATCATATTGTACCTACTTAACTTTTACTATTTTTATATCCATTGAATCTTCTGGACCAGTAGGCAACGATACTTTTACTATATCTCCTACTTCTTTTCCTAGTAATGCTTGTGCTACTGGAGATTCGTTTGATATTTTGTATTCGAATGGATTTGCTTCTGCACTACCTACTATCTTATAACTTTCTTCTGCACCATCTGGAAGTTCAATATAAGTAACAGTATGACCTAAACGAATAGTGTTAGATTTATCATCTATTTCGATAATTTTGGCATATCGAATCATCTGTTCCATTTCTAGTATTTTTTGTTCAATGAATCCTTGTTCATCTTTTGCTGCGTCATACTCAGAGTTTTCTGATAAGTCTCCGAAGCTACGAGCAACTTTTATTTTTTCTATTACTTCTGGTCTTTTTACTTTTTTGTAATGTTCTAATTCTTCTACTAATTTATCATAACCTTCTTGGGTCATTTGATATTCTAAATTTTCTTCTATTGCCATCGTACGCACTCCTTTTATTTTTAGTTTAGTAGTTATATTATATATGTTTTCATCTTATTTTTCTAGTACCGATTTAATTTTTGTAATCAAAATATCTACCGCTATGTCGTTATACCCTCCGTCAGGTATAATAATGTCTGCATATTGTTTGGACGGTTTTATATATTGTTCGTGCATCGGCCTAACTGATGTTAAGTATTGATTTATGACAGACTCCACACTACGTCCTCTCTCGTTCATATCACGAAGCAAACGACGAAGTATTCTTATATCACTCGGTGTATCTACGAAAATTTTTATATCCATAAAATCGCGAATTCTTTTTGAATATAAACCAAATAATCCTTCTAGTATGATTATATCTTTCGGTTCTTGAATTACTGTTTCCGCACTACGAGTATGGTTAACATAATCATATCTTGGAACAGCAACTTTTTCACCAGCAATAAGTTTTTCTAATTGCGTACATAATAAATCATTATCAAATGCGTCTGGATGATCATAGTTGGTCTTTATTCGTTCTTCCATTGTCATATGAGATTGGTCTTTGTAATAATAATCTTGCTCTATCAAAACTACTTTTTCTTTATCAAGTTCTTCTATAATTCGCTTTGTTACGGTAGTTTTTCCGCTTCCGCTTCCACCAACTATACCTATTACTTTCGGTTTTTTTCGCATTATTTCTTACCGATTTCCTTTCTCATCATATTTTGTTTATAAATTTTTTGGTCTACTTTTGTTCTAATAATTTGTAATGGATGACGAGCTGCATCTATCAAATCTCCGTCTTCATCATATATTTCACCAATAACTTGCTCAAAGCTATCTATTTCTGGTCCAAAAAACTCTACTTTATCACCTGTCTTGAAATGATTTCTCTGTTGAATAGTCGCTATTTGGGTTTTTTCATCATAGTGTAGAACTTGCCCTACAAAGTCATAATTAGTTTTCTTACCTCCTTGATTTCCAAACATTTGTTCCTTATAGCTAGGAATATTATAGAAAAACGAAGATGCTGTATCTCTATTTGCACATTTGTAAAGTTCTAGTTTATATGCTGGCGTCATCTCGAAATTATCAGGATCTGCACAGTAGTCATCTATAAGTTTGCGATATACACTAGCCACTGTTGCTACATAATGAATAGATTTCATTCGTCCTTCAACTTTTAGAGAATCTATACCTAATTCAATAATTTCTGGAACACTTTCTATAAGTGTTAAATCTTTTGGACTCATAGCATAAGGATCTGCTACGTCTTCATATAATTTTTTATCTTCACTATCTTCTTCGTAAAGGTCATAATTCCATCTACAAGACTGACAACATCCTCCCCTATTACTATCTCTAGCAGTCATATAATTACTTAACGTACATCGTCCAGAATAAGCTATACACATTGCACCGTGCACAAACATTTCTATCTCTACATCAGTTTTTTCTCTAATTTCTCTTATTTCATCATATCCTGTTTCTCTAGCTAATACTACTCTATCTACATTTTCACTTTCCCAATACTGTACTTCTTTGTAATTAGATATTGATTGTTGGGTACTTATATGTACCTCTACTTTAGGAGCAACTCTTTTGCAAGTTTCTATAATATAAGGGTCTGCTACTATAATTCCTCTAACTCCCGCATCTTGCAATGCAATCAAAAACTCTTCTAATCCATCAAAATTTTCGTCGTGAGCTATTATATTGGCTGTAACATAAATATCAGCTCCGTAATTACGAGCAAAATCACAACCCTCTTTTATTTCTTCAATAGTAAAGTTATCTGCGTTACTGCGTAGCCCGAACTCTTGACCACCTAAAAATATCGCATCAGCTCCATAATGTACTGCTATTTTTAGTTTTTCTAAATTACCAGCTGGCATCAGCAATTCTGGTTTTTTTGTTATTACTCTTTTTCCATCTATTATTTGTGAAATTTCTTTTATTGCCATAAGTATAAGTTACATTCAAGTATAACTTGTTCTCCTCCTCAATTTTAGTACATAGTTTTTTTGTGGAAAAATCCTAAATCTATTTCTCGATATTTTGGTTGGATAGCCTCTATATCATTATAGAAATCTTGTTTTTCATCATTATAAGCATCTCTATCTTCATAGTATAAATCTATTGCATCTCGGTAAATAGTAGTTACTTCTGTAATATATTCTTCTGATTTTAGTATTCCGTCTATTTTCAGAGCTTTTACCCCTGCCAAAATAAGTTTATCTAAATATTCAATAGCGCATATATCATTCGCACTCATTATATGTGTTCCATTAGAATCTTCAAAAATTGGATAACGTTCATCTCTATCCTGACTATATAAGAATAATTTTTTAGAATCACTATATTTCTCTATATAATCTTCTTTGTCGCTATATAAGAAATAGTTGTCAACTAACTTCCTTATTGATTGGAACATACAAAGCATTCCTTGAACTTGTACTTCTACTTCAAAATTAGATTTTTGAGCTATTTCTTCTATTTCTGCCAAAGTAAGTTCTTTTGATAAACAAGTTCTGTACGCTCCTCTATTTCCCCAATAGTTACAAGAAAATGAGTTGGTAGCTAATGTATGAGGATCCCACTGCAATTTTAAGTCTAATTTTTCTTCTCTTAGTATAGTAATTATAGTAGGTTCTCCAAAAATTACAGCATCTGGTTTTAATTCATTTACATATTTTAAATATTTTACTAAATCTTCTAAATGATCGTTATGAAATATAGCATTCACACTAACATAAGCTTTTTTCCCTGCTTGATGTATTATTTCGATAGCTCTCTTTAACTCTTCTTTTTTAAATTCTCCTGCTAATCTTAGACCATATTTTTCTTCGCCAATAACAAAACTATCAGCACCTACATTAATAAGTTCATAGATATGCTCTATACTTTTGGGTGTTACTACTAATTCTACTGTCATTTCTTTACCTTTCTAACTGCTTAATTTCTTCTCGTCGTAATAGCTATACCATCTCCAAATGGTAATATTACACTATTATAATTTGGGTGCGACATTAACCACTCATTATAGTTATTAATTTTGCGTGATAACTGTCTTAAATCTCTACTATGTTTTATAATGCTAGGATCTGCCACCATACCTTTAAAAAGAACATTATCTGTAATTACTAATACATCTTCTGCAAAATACGGCTCATAAAGTTCAAAAAATTTTCTACTTTGACTTTTTGCTCCGTCAATAAATACTACATCGTAAGGAGCATTAGCAATAACTCTATCATCTAATTCCAAAGCATCTCCATAAATAGTAGTTATTTTATCTTGTAAATTTCTTTCTAATATATTTTGTACTGCTTGTTCGTACATTTTGTCATCACGTTCGATAGTTACCACTTTACAACCAACATTTTCACAGAAACTTATTGTGCTATACGCAATAGCTGTTCCTATTTCTAACACACTTTTGGCTTTTTTGATATTCAGCAGTTGAATCAAATATGCTCTACCTATTTTATCCAAAATAGGAACTCTATTCTCTTTTGCAAAATTTTCTAAACGTTTATAAAAGTCATCATTTTCAGGAAGTAAATTTTCTACATACAAACTATCTTTTGAATCTATAGCGACCATAGTTCCTCCTAAGCATAATCTTGTCATCATAATATAATACCATAACTAGCAAGAAAAATATAGTAATCAAAGCTTATTATCCAAAAGATAATTAAAATTATTTAATTAATATTACTAAAATTTTTTGGAATAATAATAAATAGTGAATACTATATTTAAAAACTTTAAAAAAATAAATCAAATTAATCTTTAGTTAAAAATAAAAAATACCCCAAAAGTTAGATTTTTTCTGTCTAACTTTTGAGGGACACATCATAACTTATGTAGGGTATTTTTATTTCTATAATCTCAATTTCTTTTGCATATCTATATGCTCAATACCAGCATCTAAATATATTTCTCCACTTATGTTTTCATAACCTAATTTCTTATAGAAGTTTTCTGCATATTTTTGCGCACTTAAATGACTAACTAAATTTTTATTAGTTAATTCGCTAGCTATCCTTTCCATACCTAAAACTAATTTCTCTCCTAAACCTAATCCGCGATATTCTTTTAGAATAGCTATTCTTCCCAAGTGAATATGTTCGCTATCTATATCCAAAATTCTACCTACCCCTACCATTTCATTGTTGTAAAATAATCCTATATGAATAGTAGTTTCTGCACTATCTGATTCATCTATTTCTAGCTCAATAGGTACTTGTTGTTCTTTTACAAAAACTTTAATACGTATTTCTTTTGCCAAATCAATATCTTTTGGTTCAGTTAATTTTCTTACTTCCATTAATCTTTCCTTATTCTTTCATACATAATAATTCCGGCTGATACTGATGCATTCAAACTTTGGGTTTTCCCTAACATCGGCATATGATATAGAAAATCACAAGCATTAGTTACTGTTTTGCTCATACCTTCTCCCTCATTACCTATAATTATGGCTAACGGAACATCTTTGGCTATTTTTGTATAGTTTTCTGATTTGTCATTAAGTGTCGTTCCTGCTATCCAAAACCCTTTATCTTTCAATTTATTTATTGTATCCAAAATATTTGAAACTCTAGCTACCGGCATATACTCAACTGCTCCCGCAGAAGATTTAACGACCGTTTGGCTAACGACTGCTGAGCGTCTCTTCGGTATAATAACTCCTTTTACTCCGCTAGCTTCTGCACTACGAATAATTGCACCTAAATTATGAGGATCTTCTATATGATCCAAAATTAAAATTGTTGTATTCGCATCAATATCAATATTTTCTATTAACTCTTCTAATTCATAATAATTGTAAGGAGCAACAAACGCAATTACACCTTGATGACGTTCAGAAGTTAAGTTATCTAATTTTCTTTTGGGTACTTCTTGACAAATTATTTTTTTATCATTAGCGATATTGAAAATAGATTTTAAGCGACCTTTCTCTATTCCCTCTTGAAATAATATTTTATTAATTTCTCGTCCAGAATTAATTGCTTCTATAATACTATTACGCCCAGCTATAACTTCTTTATCTTCTATATTATCGACATTATTCGTAAGTTGTGTGTTACGTTTTATTCTTTCTACTTTAAAATCTTTATTACTTTTATATTGTTTTTTCATATTCTGTAATTATGTAGCTAAACATTTCCTCCAATCTATCAAAATTTCTATTAAGATATAAATATCCAAACACAGCTTCAAGCCCAGTAGCTAATTTATATTCCATTATAGTCGCATTTTTAGCTTTAGTATTTATTTTTTGATTTTTTGCTCTACCATAGATGTTTAGCTCTTCTTCTGTCAAAACATTTTGTTCTAAGAGAATATTCATAAATGTAGATTGTGCCTTGGCTGATACTACTGAAGATACTCTTCTGTGTAATTCATTTATTTTCCCTATATGATTTTTCATAATATATTCTCTAGCCATAATATCATAAATGCTATCTCCTATGTATGCGAGAGATAACACTTGCAATTCTTTCGAATTTGATATATTAGTTTCTCTTAGTTTAATAGCTACATTCTCTTCCATCGTACACCTTGTTTCGTATCTTCCAAAATTATTCCACGATCTTTCAAATCATCTCTAATTTTATCCGCGAGAGCAAAATCTTTATTTCTTCTAGCATTCTCTCTTTGTTCAATCAATGCGTCTATTTCCGTGTCATCATTACTATCAACATTCGTTATTAGATTTATCCCTAAAATATTGATGTACGTATCAAATCCTGCTTTTAACACTTCTAACGTTTCTTTATTTACAGAGCTTTGTTCTGTGTAGACATTTGTTATTTTTACTAATTCATACCACCCACTTAAAGCGTTAGCCGTATTAAAATCATCATCCATCTGTGATTCTAAATATTCTATATTATTAGCTACTTTTTCTATAATATCCTTGTTCAACAGAGATTCTGTCATTGTGTTATTTAATCTGAAAATTAAATTTTCATAAGCTACTTTTATTTTAGCATAATTAGTTTTAGCTAGTTCAATAGTCTCACTAGAAAAGTTTATTGGCGTTCGGTAATGAACACTTAGCATAAATAATCTTATTACCATAGGATCGACAGTAGTACGAATATCTTTTAACAATGTGAAATTTCCTAGTGATTTACTCATTTTTGTTCCATCGATATTAATAAATCCATTATGCATCCAATAATTACTAAAAGTAGCATGATTGTGGCACTCCGATTGAGCAATTTCATTTTCGTGGTGCGGGAAAGTTAAATCTTGTCCTCCAGCGTGAATATCAATAGTCTGTCCCAACGTTTCATTAGCCATAACAGAACATTCAATATGCCACCCCGGTCTTCCTTTTCCAAATGGACTCTCCCAATAAATTTCTCCTTCTTTTGCTTTTTTCCACAAAGCAAAATCCAAAGGATCTTCTTTATCTTCTCCTATTTCTATTCTAGCACCACTAATTAAATCATCAATAGACTGTTTACTAAGTTTACCATAATCTTCTTTTTCTCTAGTTCTAAAATATACATCTCCATTAGATTCATAGGCAAATCTTTCAGCTACAAGCTTTTGGATAAATTCAATGATTTCTTTAATGTAGTCACTAACTCTAGGATTTTGATCCGCTCTTTCGCAACCTAGCGCATCATAATCTTCATAAAATGCTTTTATATATTTATCAGTTAGCTCTTTTGGTGATATTCCTTCTTCGTTACTAGCTTTAATAATCTTATCATCAACATCTGTGAAATTAGATACATATTTTATATTATAACCTGCATATCTAAAATATCTGCGTACTACATCGAAAACAATTATAGGACGTGCATTTCCTATATGTATATAGTTATAAACAGTAGGCCCACAAACATACATCTTAACTTTATTTGCTTCAATAGGTGTAAATATTTCTTTTTGTTGTGTTAACGTGTTATAAATTTTTATCAAAATATTTCTCCTTAACTTATTATCTTAGTAATATTTTAACACAATCTTATGATTTTTCACTATTTTTTTAATTTTTATATTTTATTAACTTCATTATTATCAATTATAAATAAAAAATGAGCAGTGATTAAGTCACTTACTCATAATTAAATATAATAAGAAAATTAATATATAGCTATCATAGGAGTTGTTCCGTTAACATAATCTTCTCTATCCCAACTTTTACTATTCCATACAAAATTATAATTGTAATTCTTTATACCGTACGGACTATAAGGATTGTAAACTGTTGTATTTCCTTTTGAATCTAATCCTCTTAGAACAACTGCATGTGTGTATCCAGGTGTAACGAAAGAACTTCCTCCTACTGCAGCATAAACCACACGTCCATTAGCAAGTTCTGCTTTTAATTGCTCAGCATTAGTTATAAGATTATAGTTTAATCCATATCTATTAAGGGTATGTGTTACTCCTTCTGATATAGTTCCTATTCCTTTTTTATTATAATAATTTGTATTGTAGTATAAATAATCAGCTATTTCGTAAGGTTTTACTGGTGTTTTTAAGGTAGAAATAGCCATTGATAAAGATGTAGGAACACATCCACTTGCTGTCATAGTCCATCTTCCATATCTTCTGCTTCCCCAAGAAGCATCATTTTGTGTATAGTAAGTAACTTTGTTGTTAGAGTTTGTTGTTGCCTCTACTTTTATATTTGTTACTACTCCGTTGGCGTCACTATAGTACCAAGTGTTTGTTTTTTCACTTCTTGACCATTTGTTTACTGCCATATTACTTCCCCAACCTGTTGGCTCAAAGTAATATTGTTTTCCGTTTATTGTTTCTAGTACATCTGATTGTTTTACTCCGTTTTTGTACAAGTATTTTTTGCCATTTTCTGTTACTATTCCATTTTTTTGTTGTGGTGCATATGGCGAATCTGATTGTGTTTTTGTTACTACTCCGTTAGCATCACTATAGTACCAAGTGTTTGTTTTTTCACTTCTTGACCATTTGCTTATTGCCATATTACTTCCCCAACCTGTTGGCTCAAAGTAATATTGTTTTCCGTTTATTGTTTCTAGTACATCTGATTGTTTTATTCCATTTTTATACAAGTATTTTTTGCCATTTTCTGTTACTATCCCATTTTTTTGTTGTGGTTCATACGGCGAACTATATTGTGTTTTTGTTACTTCTCCGTTGGCATCACTATAGTACCAAGTGTTTGTTTTTTCACTTCTTGACCATTTGTTTACTGCCATATTACTTCCCCAACCTGTTGGCTCAAAGTAATATTGTTTTCCGTTTATTGTTTCTAGTACATCTGATTGTTTTATTCCGTTTTTGTACAAATATTTTTTGCCATTTTCTGTTACTATCCCATTTTTTTGTTGTGGTTCATACGGCGAACTATATTGTGTTTTTGTTAATTCTCCGTTGGCATCACTATAGTACCAAGTGTTTGTTTTTTCACTTCTTGACCATTTGTTTATTGCCATATTACTTCCCCACCCTGTTGGCTCAAAGTAATATTGTTTTCCGCTTATTGTTTCTAGTACATCTGATTGTTTTATTCCGTTTTTATACAAGTATTTTTTGCCATTTTCTGTTACTATTCCATTTTTATTAATTACATTACCAGAAAAGCCTGTATAAACATTTATTCCTTTTACTATTCCATCTACTAGTTTGTCTTGATAGCTAGATTGACGAATTTTTTGTGATTCTGAATAATTGTCCATATATCCTAATTCCAACAATACAGCTGGTATTGCAGTTTCTCTTAAAACCGCAAATGTATTTCTTTGGATACCTCTATCAGTTGCTCCTGAACTACTTATTAAGTTTTTATGGATAGCTTCTGCTAGAAGTTTACTTTTTCTTAGGCGTTCTGGATCATCGTGCTTATCTTTATTTATCCTTGATGGATATTCCGCATAACTTTGATACCAATAAGTTTCTATTCCTTGTGCTGAAGATCCTGCTTCTCTACCACTAGCATTAAAATGTAAGCTTATAAACATATCTGCATTACTTCTATTTGCCATTGCTGATCTTTCAGTTACAAAATCTACATATTTATCTGAAGTTCTACTAGATAGGACAGTATATCCCTGACTTTGTAATTTAGCATAAAGTTTGTTATAAACTTGAAGAGCTAAATCTTTTTCTTTTAGACCATAATAAGCAGCTCCTGAATCATATCCTCCATGTCCTGGATCTATAAACACCACTTTACTTTGGTTAGATTGGTCGCTTTGATTATTTCTTAATGAATAAGACCTTGGTGCAACACTATTTGTATTACTAGAATTAGCTGTTTCTTTATTTAACTTTGTAGTCGTATTCTCAATATTAGAGTTTGAACTATCTGATGATACCACTCCCGTACTGTAAGGCGAAGTAGCACTTGTTTTCAATACCATTCCATTGGCATCACTATAATACCATACTTTATTACGCAAACTATATGACCATTTATTTTTCGCCAAACTGCTACCTAAAATATTATCTTCGAAATAATACTGTTTTCCATTGACTATCTCTAGTACGTCTGATTGTTTAACACCATTTTTATAAAAATATGACTTTCCATTCTCTATTACAATTCCACTTTTTTCACTTGCTTCTGCTATATTGTTATCTATTACTTCTGCTACTACAATAGGAGAACTCATAACAGATAACATTAACAACAATTTTTTAAATTTATTATTTTTCATAAAGCCTCCTAAAACCACATACTTTTTATATAATATAATATTTTGACAGTATATATTATATCAAATTTGTCAACATGTTATATTAAATTTTTGTTACACATTAACCTAAAGTTTTATAAAATATAACAAAAATAACTGTGGCTAAACTAATTTAGCCACAGTTATTCTGTATTTTAATGTTTTTTTATTTTGATTAAAATCTTTTATAATAAATCTTCCGTACTTTCTTATAGAGATAACGTCATCTACTCGACAAATTTTTTCTCCATTATTACTTACAATATGATTAAGTTTAATATAATCTTTTTGCAAAAACTCTTTTACTTTGCTGCGAGATTTATTAATTATTTTGGCTACCAAAATATCTAACCTAAATGATGATACTACAATTTCAATATTTTCATATTCTTTTGTAATAGATAATTTTTCTAAATTTTCTACTACATCAAAATTAATTACAGCTCTACCTATACGAGTTAAGTTTAATATTATATAATTTGCTACTTGTTCATCTGCAAAAATAAAAATTTTGTCATCATCAATAACTATATCGCCAATTCTGTTGTAATTAAGCCCTAAATTATACACAGCCCCCAAAACGTCTTTATGCTTAATATTATGAAACTTAGCATTAAATTCTGCACACAGACACACTATATTGTAATCAATATCATAATAATCATTAACTATTATTTTAGCTCGCAGTCTTTCCGAATTTTCAAATCCACCAAAAAATTCTAATCTACTAATATTATTATATTGTGCAACTAACTTTCGTAAAACGACACTCTCTAAAGAAGTTAAAAAATTAGTTACAACATTTTTAGATGTATTTAAATCAATATTATTAGTTAGTTCATTTGCTATATCTTGCTCTTCTTTCGAAAAAAAACTAAAATTTTTCATAGATTAAAATAACGATACTCCAAAAATAAGTGAATAAATCAGCCTCTCTATAAATCCAAGGACAATTATCGCAATAATCGGAGAAAAGTCAACCATAGCGATAGGAGGCAAAATTTTTCTAAATATTTTTAGGTACGGTTCGCATATATCTTCCAAAAATTTAAGAATAAAATTATCTCGTGCAATAGGGAACCAACTTGATAAAATATAAATAATCAATGCTCCCTCATAAATTCTAAACAAATATTTAATAAATGTATATAGCCATATTAAAAAACTACTATCTAGCAAATTAATATTCTCCTTCCGAAAATTCTCCAGCTACCTCAACTCCCTTAGGTACACACAGATAAATTTCTTCTCCTATTGTTTTCAACTTAGCATCTATGGCATACATTCCACCATAAATAAAATCTAATAGTCTGTCAGCTGTTTGTAAATCCAATTTAGTTAAATTCAGTATAACTACTTTATTAGCCTTGATATCATCTATTATATCTTTACTATCCGCAAAAACTAACGGCTCTCTTAAAATTACTTCGCCCTTATTCATTATAGCTTGTTTATTTGTCACTCTATTATCTTTTTTTACATTATTCGTAACTTTTTTTTCTTCAACTTGTGATATTTCTCTTTCATCTTCGTACAACTCATCTTCTTCAGATGAGAACATATCATTAAATTTTTTCAATACGCTCATTTGTCTACCTCTAAATTTTGATTATCTCTTAAATTATAA
The DNA here is from genome assembly GCF_056897515.1 of Gemelliphila sp. 1F1. Lineage (NCBI taxonomy): Bacteria > Bacillati > Bacillota > Bacilli > Caryophanales > Gemellaceae > Gemelliphila > Gemelliphila sp. 1F1. Next base: position 58,286 of record NZ_JBXHBE010000007.1, on the reverse strand, counting down.
CATACACATTTAGATTTTTAAAGTTTTATACGACATATTACAATTTATTATTTATAAACTAGGTAATCATTCGTTTCATAAGCTAACTCATAATTGCTTAACAAATATTTTTGAAAATTTAGTTCAAATCCTACTTGTTCATTTCCAATAAAACCTCTATTAACAACCAAAAATTTAGGTCGCTTATTAGTCATATCAGCAAAAAATTCTTTTACAACTTCTTCATTATTAGTTATGTCTGTTGCAGGCAATGCAAAGTATTTAGTATTAGCTAATCTATCACTCTCTAAATAAATATTACCTGATAACCTATGAGTATATATAAAATCACTGCTATCTGTATTATTTTTTATATACTCACTAACTTTTTGGACGCTCGCTATATTTATTTCATTATCATAAGCTATATTTTGTACCTCTTGTATTGCCGAACCAATTCTCCCATAAGATGAAACATTTTTTGACAAAATATTAATAGCATTATCTATCAAAGCTGGAGAGAATATCACAAAAATAGCCAATAAGTATTTAAAATTAAATTTTTTATTTTTAAAAATTAAAATAAGACAAATAGCTATCAAAGGTAACAAAGCTATTAAATAATGTGGATAATCCCTTTTAGAAAGCAACACCGATATAACGGTTAGAATTGTACTACCTATTATAGCAACATTATATCTATCTCTAAAATTAACAAAAATTAGAGATACACCAAAAACACCAGCCATTGTAATTATAACCGGTCGTAAAAAGAAACTTCTTAATACATGTACAATAGTTTCTCCATCTCCTATATAATAAAGATTAAATATAAAAGATTGATAAAAAGCTTCATACAAAGCGTCATTAACATATAAATAAATTCCTAAAGGTAATAAAACTATCAATATTCCTATTGTAAAATATATAATATAGTTTAACAATCGCATATATTCTTTTTTATAAATTAAATCTATTAATATTACTAGTACAAAAACATACCAAATAGAAACCATATTAAATCTAATTAGAGCTACTATAGAAAAACTGAGGCCTAATAAAACTATATTTTGCCATGATACTTTATTTTCTAAAAAATATTTAGAAAATAAATAAAGAGAAATCATCATAAAAGGAGCAGCATATCCTTCTACTGTATTTCCTCCTTCATACAAATAAGGTATAAAAATAGAAAATATTGATATTATAATTAATGAGATTGTTGTAGTAACATATAACCTAGATGTTTTATAAACAAAAAGCAAAAACAACGTTAAAAAGAATAACTCTAACATATAAAGTCCATACTTACCTAAAACTATAGCTACATAATTAAAAATAAATATAAATGGACCTTTATGATCAAATATATCTCTATAAATTACCAAACCTTTATCCATAGCATAACCAAAGTATTGAAACATAGCAGAGTCATGGCTAAGAATAAAATTAGAAAATGGATTACTATTAAAAGATAAAGACGTTGTTATTGATAATAATACTATATATAAATACGGTACAACCTTATAAAAATATTTTTTAATCATTTATATATCCTTTCTTATTTTAGTTTTACTAAATAATTATTTTATCAATATTTACAAGTTTTTACCACAAAATAAGAAAGACAGGTTAATTCACCCGTCCTTCTATAATTTTTTAGATAATTATGCTTCTACTTTGTTTTTTAAACCTTTGCGCAACATAGAAACAGCTGTAAATACTACTACTACTATAATAACCCATGTTAACACTTTTAGATCCATACTCTTAACAAAAGTAGCAGCTATATAAACCCCTAAGATTCCTCCTAGAGTAATAGAGATAGATCCTATTCTTGTATAGTTCCCTGCTTTGATAAATTCTGGTGATCCAATAGCCATAAGCCCTGCACAAGAAGCCATCATAATAGGGAATGCAACTAACGGGTTAAGACCTAGCATATAAACTGTAGCCATACATGGTGCATAAAGTCCTACACCTGCCATCATTAAAGCTCCAAGAATGAAGTTAATTACAACTCCTATTACTAATTTAACTCCTGTTAATCCTATAGCCGTACCAGTTCCTAATCCAGCTATTAATCCAAACTGACCTGCCGTCATAAGTCCTGCTGTAACAAGTAAACATACTCCCATAATAATTTGGATTTGTTTTTCTGGTAACTTGTTAACAAATCTTGCTCCGATGATTGCCCCAATTATAGCTGCAATTACCATAGAGAATAGTGTTACACCTTCTACTTTAACTGCAGTTAAGAAAATAAATGCTTCTGTTAATACTGGAATTGTATGTGCAACATTCAATGTTCCCGGTATTAATTTATCATTTTTTAAGAATCTAGTTACTTGCATCAACATAGTTGTAGGTGCGAAACTTCCTATTCCTAAAGTGTCGAAGAAATCTGTAACAAAACCTATAATAAATCCTAAAATAGGGTTTTCTTTCCCTAAATTGTTCTTGTTTTTAACAATATCTATCGCCCAAAGAACGACGAAATACGCTCCCCCTGCGCCCAATAATACTAATAAAATAGTTAGTAAATTATTCATTTTTTATAATCTCCTTTCGCTATCCAAGTAAGAATCCATAAGTTAGTGGATCTTCTGGATCATATACATAATTACTAAATCCAGTAATATATCCTGAACCCGTAATTTCTGGAATAATAGCGTTATAGCCCGCTAATTTTGTTTCTTCTAATATTCTACCTTTGAATATTGTTCCTAAAATACTTTCGTAAACAAATGGCTCTCCTACTTTTAACTCACCTTTGTGATAAAGAGTAGCTAATTTTGCTGATGTTCCTGTTCCACAAGGTGAACGGTCAATATTACCATCTCCAAATACTACTACATTTTTGTAAGTAGCTTCTGGATGTGTAGGTTTGTCATATATTTCTACTAAATCTACTGTTTTTATATGTTCTAAAGTTGGATGTTGTATTTCTACTTGAGCATTAACAGCATCTCTAATTTTTAGTCCATAGTCTTTTAATATTGATGCATTTTCTGGAGAAACAGTTACTCCTAATTGATCTGCTGAAAGTATAGCAAAGAAACTTCCTCCAAAAGAAATGTCTAATTTAACTTTTCCTACACCTTCTACATCCAATTCTACATCTTCTTTGTATAAGAACGATTCAACGTTTTTGAAAGATACTTCTCTTACTTTAAGTCTGTCTTGAGCTAATTTTGCAGTAGCTCTAATTAGTCCTGCTGGTGTTTCTACCACTACTTCTTTCTCTGTAGCACCCTCTTCTACATCAACCATTCCTGTTTCGATAGAAGCTGTTACTCCGGCTATTGTATTATGACCACACATATTCAAATATCCTCCTGTGTCCATAAATATCAATCCGAAATCCGCTTCATCTACAGTTGGCGATACTACAAAAGCACCGAACATATCTTGATGTCCACGAGGTTCAAACATAACAGACTTTCTAATATGATCCATATTATCAATTAAATATTGTTTTTTCTCCACCATATTTTTCCCTGGTATTTTTGGGATACCAGCTGTTACTAATCTTGCAGGTTCTCCTGCTGCATGTGTATCTATAACTGATATAAGTTTATTGAATTTCATGATTTACCTCTCCTTTAAAATTTTCCGTCTTTTCTCATTTTTAATTTTAATAATCCTAAAGCTTTGCGTGCATCTACATAATCAATATTGTTTTGACCTACGATTTCTGTTTCTACACCTTCTTCTGACTTATTAAAGTCAATAACATATTTTGTATATTCATTTTCAACGACAAATTTATGTTTACCCATAAATTTTAATCCTACTATAGATATTCCTCTTTCACCAATTTCAAACATAGTATTTGCATAGTCAACATCACTATTTCCCCAACCATCAGCTGAAATAATTGCTCCGTCAGTTCTCATAGCATATAACCATACCGCTGCTCTAAATCCTACCAAATTTTTTAGTCTATTATCTTGTGGCGTTCCAACCAACACTACTCCTTGAAAATCTATTTCTGGATCTGTTGCCAAAACATCTAATAAAGGATCTCTAAAATGATGTAGACTAGTTTCTTTTGTTGATGGTCCTATTCCCATTTTATACCTCCTACACCATAGCTCTTATTGCTCCGTCACGATACTCGTTTGGAGTAAGTAAGACGGGCATATTTTGCATATCTATTATTGAAATACCTTTATCCATACCACTAGGTTCAGCGGGAAATACTAAGTTATCATACATCATACCTTGCCCTGCTATTTCTTTAACAAGCGCTACCTTGGGCTTCCCAAGATTTTTTTTATTGTAATACTCGTGTACTTCATCAGCTTCTCGACCACTTAACATTTTCATAACTTCTCTTATATTTTGAATATATACATCTGACAATTCAAAAATAGAAAATGCTAACTGTCTATCAAATTTTATATCTGGTTTTATTACTACATCTATATGGATTAAATAATCATTATCATTAGGTGTTCCTGCTTTATTCAAAACTAACTTTTCTTGTAAAATACCTTCAGAAGATCCAAATTCATGCATCTGATGACCTTCGGTATTAGCTCCAGTTAGTAATACTCTCACACCTGTTAATGTATGTGTAATTCCTTCTCCTATTCTACCCAAAACTTTTGTAGAAATAGGAACAACGTCCATTATAGTGTTGACATATATGTTATGTTCTTTAGGCTTTATAATTTTTATTGCTACATTCTCAAAAATATTTTTATCATATTCTATTTCTGTACTCAAAAATAACTTTTTGTCAGCTATTTTTGTTTTGCTGGCTAATTGTACTTCGTTTATATGAAAAACTTTGATTTGTAATTTATCACTTTGCATTTAATCAACTCCCATACATTTTGATAAATAGTTAAGAAGCTAATTATCTATCAAAAGAAATCATTGCTAAAAAAAGGGAGGATATACCTCCCTACTTTCTTAGATTTGTGCTATGTACTCATATGGAAGTGGTACGATTTTACCTGCACTTGGTATTTCTATTAATTGTTGTAATGTGTCTTTTAATATAGCTGTTTGTTGCTCTATATTGTTAGGCTCTCCAGCGTTAGCTCCCATAGGAACTAATGGTGCTACCGATCTAGGTGTACCATTTTGACGCACTACTGGTGGTAAAGCTGCAATAAGGATTGTTGGTATTCCAGCTTCTTCAATTGCTCTCTGCACGATCACGGCAGTTCTATGGCAAGTACCTCAACCAGCTGTCATAACTACTGCATCTACGCCTTCTTCTACCAATTTCTTAGCGATTTCTGGTCCTGTTTCGTCAGTGAAAACCTCTTGGTTTCCTCCTCCACCCATAAATCCATAATGATTAGGTGCTACACTTCCTATAAATCCTGCTTCTGCTAGTTCGTTTAATCTATCGATAGGGAACATACAGTTAATATCTCTGTTAGCGTCCGCATTATCGTATCCTCCGTGTGATACCATAAGTGCTGCACTACCTGCTTCATTTGGAACTACTCTATAGCTAGTGTCCCCTGCTAAATTAAATCTTGCATCTGTTTTTAAATGTACCCCTGCTGCAGTTGCTAATGCTACTTTCATATCTTTTAGCTCTTTAGTTACTGGAGCCCAAACTGGTTTTGGTGTAATAGGTACATATATTTCTGATTGTAAACCTTCAAATACCGTTAATGACATTCTAGTTTCTCCTCTCTTAATCTTCTTTTCTTCTATTTTGTACTTCTTCTTGTAATTTCTTAGTGTTTTGAATAGCGCTAACATAATGTTCGTTAGGCTCTGGATCTAGAACTTCTGGATAGCTAAGTAAAAACGCTACTTCTTGACCGATTTTTACTTCGTGTTGTGATATTAACATTCGCATAGGTATTTTGAATTGCCCTAAACGTCCCTTTATATCTATTGTTACACTTGCATCGTTAAAGTCTACTATGATTCCCTCAAATACTCTTTCTGTAGAAGCATATTTTAATTTTTCATACATATTTTAATTACTCTTCTTTTTCGTAAATTTCTTGACGCTTTTTACTCTTAGGAAGTACTTGCTCGTTATCTACTAATTCTATTTTTTGACCTGTAGTTTTTTCGATAACTTCGATGTTGTTATCTTTAACTGATGGATTCCATTTTCTTTCAGGTTTTTTGATTGATCCGCCACCCATTTTTGTTTTTAGCATAGCTAATGCACGGATAGCATCTTCTTTACATAATGTGTTGTTTGAAAGAATTTCGTTTTCTATACCTTGTTTAGATTTGTTATTATCTACCATAGCATCCATGTATTGGTTACCAACAACTAATGCTCCTTGTTGTGCTGAGTAAGTCATACCTACAACAGCTACACCACGTTTACCTACTTCTTCTATGTGTGATGCAAAGTCAATGTGGTTGTTTCCGAATCCTTCTGTTGTAACGATAACTCCATCTAAGTCCATAGCTTCAATTGTCATACCTAGACGTTTTGATACATAGAATTTTTCAGAGTTAGCTTGAGGTGATCCTACTAATAATACCCCTACTAAATCAATTTCTTCATCAGCCATAGCTTCTAATACTAGAGGCTCACGGTAGTAGTGTCTTGAACATTCTTTTGATGCAGGTCCTATACAAGTTAAAGCGTGAACTCCACCATCTAATAATTCTGTTGGTGCTAACATTACTGGTAAGTTACCTAAGTCTACGTTTGGTTTAGCTCCCAATGTTCCTACTGGCTCTACTGGTAAGATTAAGTTATCGTGCATTGCCCCTTGTCCCATTATTTCTTTAACAACAAGAACTTTTTTGTTTCCTGGACGACGATATTGCTTAATGTTTACATCTCCAACTACTAAACTTTCATCTTTTACTGCTTTTAATGCTTTTCTAATTTCTTCAGTTACATAGTCAAAAGCTTTGTGTGCTGCTAATGGTCCTGGACGTTCCATATTAGCTCCTGCTTTGATTGTAACTTGACCTTTAATAAAGATTTCTCCTTTATCAGGTGCTCCTGGACGACCCCACATAATGTTACGATCTAATTCTCCTTCAGAAGAACCAAATTCCCCGATTTGAACTCCGTTAGCATCAGTTCCTGTAAGAACCATTACTACTCCTTTAAGTTCACGTGAAATACCGTGTCCCAATTCTCCTTCTTCTTTACAAGCGATAGGTTGTACGTCCATAATTGTTTCACTGTAAGTATCATATTTATCAGGAGTTATAATTTCGATTTTCATATCTTCTACTAACTCTTCTAACGCTACAGCTTCTTTACACAATTCTTCTGGATTTCTTAGAACTAAAGTTGTTCCTTTAATTTCTGTTTTTTCTCCGAACTCTACTTTTTCTATTTTATAGTGTTTTGTTAATAATTCTCTTATTAATTTTGCTTCTACTTGTTTTTCTTCAGCTGGTGATGCAGCAACTGCTGATGCTACTTCTTTAGCTTCTGATGCTACTGCTGATTCAACAGGAGATGCAACAGGTGCTGGCTGGCTAGCGAAAGCTGCTACAGGAATTTCTATATCAATTCCACGCCCTTCATCAATATGAAGTTTAAGAACTTGTTGTCCTACTGCTGCTACCGGTGCTACTGGTGCCACAGCTTGCACAGGAGCTACTTCTGCCACTTTAGCTGGCTCTTCTACTACTGCTTCTGCTACCTCTACTTCTTCTCCTCCACCTTGCACTTGGTCGATAACTGCTGGTGTTAATGGTACTAATGAATCACAAGTTTTTACTAATTTAGCTCCTAATACTTGACCTATAGTTAAAGCATCTTCTGGGAATGATAATAATCCTGAATCTACTAGATCATCAAATAATGCTGGATCTTCTAGATTTTCTGGTCCTATTACTACTCCTTCTTCTGCTCTACAGCATAGTACCGCTTTGTCGTTTAAATGATCTTTTGCCGTTTCTAACGTAATTGCCATTTATATTTCCTCCTAAAATAAAGTTATTTTTTCATTATACTTCGATATAATTTATGATCGGAAGCTCTAAGAACATGATCGGTACTATGGTATACTGCTACTCCTAACCTAGGAGCTACTCCTGTCACCGTATTAGTTCAATCCTCACATGTACCTGCTATTACTGCATTGGCTCCGTCCTTTTTCATTTTCAAGACTTTTTCTGCTTGTCCTGGACAAATACCTGGAAGTTCACAACGATATCTTCCGTTTTTATCTGGCTTCATTCTCTTACACATTTGCACAGATACAACTTCTGATCCCATTCCTTCAGCTATTTCTCTAAGTCTATCTTCTCCTGCACCACACTCACAAATAAGAATACCTACTTTTTCTTTTCCAGTAGGGTAAGGCATAGCTACTAAGATACCACCTGTTGTTTTGTCGATAGGTGATTCATGTTTTGCACTCTTACCTGTAAATGGTCCTCCACGAACTATTTCTCCGTGAGGCTTGATGTAACCTCCAGATTTTTCGATAAATTCTCCTAAAGGAAGTCCAATCGGTACATCAAAGAATACTTGTCCTGATTTAACTCTTCCTCCAACAGTTACATCTTTGTCAATAAGCGGCTTATCATCTTCAATAGCTTCTGTAATTCTTCTAATTGTTTCGATGTTAGAAACTACCGCGTTTGCTTCAAGAGGTAATTGTCCTATTTCTAAAACTTTTCCTAAAACTTCTCTAACGATTACACGCTCATCTCCAGCTGGGTACATATCAGATAAAATTTTAACAGAAATATTAGGTTCATCTTTACACGCTTTACCGATTGTCAACAACGCTTTGCGATATTTAGTTTTCATAGCTATATAAGCATGAGTCGCTCCTGTAATTTCCATCATATATTTTAACCCACGAATAATAACCTCTGGATGTTCTTCCATATATTTAATGTTGTGAGAAAGGATAGGTTCACATTCAGCTGCATTAGCTAGAATATAACCACCTTCTATTCTTGTAGATAATTTAATTCCTACTGGGAATCCTGCTCCTCCCAGACCTACTATTCCAGCATCTTTAATTTTTTGCAAATAATCGTCTGTTTTTTCTAATCTTACATAGTCATCACTCTGTACTTCATCTAATTTCAATACTAATTCTGATTCTGTTACATCTTCAATAACTCCAGATAAACTACTATGAATATTAGCTCCCAAACCATTCGGAACAGCAATCAATTCTCCACGTTTAACTTTTTGTCCAACTTCTACCATAGGTTTACACGGTGCACCTACGTGTTGTTTCAAAGGTATTGTAATTTTATCAACATTAAATTTATACATAAGGTTTCCTCCTTTCCTAAAAACTTCATTAAAAAGTAGTGGTTCGTTTCCTCCTACTCAACTGTTATTATAATACAGAGATTTGAAAATTACAAGCGTTTTTAGAAAAAAATTCATATAACTTTATAACAGTTCAAGAAAAATCCACAATCCTATAAACGCCATAGTATAAAGTTTGTATTCGTGTTGCAACAATTATATTTTAATAAGCGACACAATTTTTTTATATGATAATTATTTTCATTACAACATAGCTGTTATAGTTTTTTTAGTAATATTTTCTAAACTGTACTAGTTCTGTTTTGTTTATGTTTTCTTACGATTACAAAATAAACGACAAATTATTGATTCTCAGTACATTTAAGTAATATTAATTTTATGAAAAACAAAAATTTTTATATGAAACTTCAATTTTTGTTGTATATATAACAAAAATTACAAATTCTACTTAAGGTATAAAAATTTTTCTATTTATTTTTATATTTGAATAATAAAATTTTTTGTTGTATATATAACAAAATTTATAAAATTAGAAAAATGGGATAATTTAAAAAATTAATTCAAAAAATTATAGACAACTAATATAATTTAACAATAGTTCCATAAGTTGTATTTGAAAAATTTTTATAGTAAAATATACTTTAAATATAAAATAATATTATAGGAGCATATCTATGGAAAGAGTAGCTATAGTATCTGCTTACAGATCGGCGATAGGATCTTTTGGGGGAACATTAAAAGACATAAACCCTGCCTACGCTACATCTGAAGTTATAAAATATTCATTAGACAAAATAAAGTTAGATACATCTAATGTTGATGAAGTTATTCTAGGAAATGTCTTAGGCGCTGGATTAGGACAAAATATAGCACGTCAAGCCGCTATAAAAGCAGAACTCCCAAAAGAAACATCTGCTTATGTAGTAAATAAAGTATGTGGCTCTGGATTAAAAAGTGTAACACTTGGAGCTAGCAGTATTATGCTAGGAGAAAACGAGGTAGTTGTATGTGGTGGCGTTGAGTTTATGAGCCAAGCTCCGTATATATCAAAAACTAATCGTTTTGGTAAACAATTAGGAAATACAGAATTAATAGATAGTATTATTAACGATGGCTTGACAGATGCTTTCGAGAATTATCATATGGGAATTACTGCAGAAAACATAGCAGATAAATACAATATTACTCGTGAAGATGCTGATAAATTCGCACTAGAAAGTCAACAAAAAACAAAAAAAGCTATCAATAACAATAAATTTAATGATGAAATAGTACCATTGACAATAAAAACAAAAAAGGGCGAAATAATTTTTAACAAAGATGAATATCCTAGAGAAACATCATTAGAAAAATTAGCAAATTTAAAACCAGCATTCAAAAAAGACGGAATAGTTACAGCTGGTAATTCTTCTGGGATTAATGATGGTGTTGCCATTGTAGTACTAATGTCAGAAACAAAAGCACGTAGTCTAGGAATAAAACCTATGGCATATATAGAAAATTTCGAAACTTGTGGTTTAGATCATAAATTAATGGGATTAGGTCCTATAAATGCAACAAAAAAATTGCTAGACAAACAAAATATAACAACAGAAGATATTGATCTTTATGAACTAAATGAAGCATTTGCTACGCAATCATTAGCAGTAATAAGAGAATTAAAAATACCAAAAGAGAAAGTTAATGTTAACGGAGGAGCCATTTCACTAGGACATCCTATTGGAGCAAGTGGTACTAGAATACTAGTTACTCTAGTACACGAATTAATTAAACAAAATAAAAATTATGGTCTTTGTTCTTTATGTATTGGAGGAGGACAAGGAATTTCTCTATTAATATCAAGAAAATAAAAATTCGGAAAGGCAAATAATATGAATATCGGAATTGATAAAATAGGCTTTGCTATGCCTAATTACTATTTAGACATTAGAGATTTAGCAAAAGAGCGTGGTATAGAACCAGACAAATTTACAAAAGGTCTAATGCAACTAGAAATGAGCATTGCCCCGAGAACACAAGATATAGTTACCTTAGGAGCTGCAGCTGCATTGGAAATATTAGATAACGAAGACAGACAACTAATAGATATGATTATCGTTGGAAGTGAAACAGGTATTGATCAAAGTAAAGCTGCCGCAGTATTTATTCACTCGTTGCTAGATATACAACCTTTTGCTCGCTCTATTGAAATCAAACAAGCGTGCTACGGCGCAACTGCTGGATTAGAAATTGCTCGTAATCACATTATGAACAAACCTAACTCTCGTGTGCTAGTAATTGCAAGTGACATAGCGAAATACGGAGCAAAATCTGGTGGAGAATCTACACAAGGAGCTGGTAGTGTCGCAATGTTAATCAAACGCGATCCAAAAATAGCTATTTTAAATAATGACAATGTATATCAAACTCGTGATTTAATGGATTTTTGGCGACCTAACTATTCTCCTTATCCGTACGTTGACGGTAAATTTTCAACTGAATTATATCTAGACTGTCTAACTACTACTTGGGAGCATTACCTAAAATCTAGCAATAGAAAAATAGAAGATTTCAAAGCTGTTTGTTTCCACCTACCATTCCCAAAACTAGGACTAAAAGGATTAAATAGCATAATCCCTACTAATATAGAAGATATTACCAAAGATACTTTAACACAAAATTTCAATCATTCTATAATATATAGCCAACGAGTAGGTAACATTTATACAGGCTCATTGTTCTTAAGTTTGTTATCATTAATGGAGCAAAGTGATGATCTAAAAAGTGGTGACAATGTAGCATTATATAGCTACGGAAGTGGAGCTGTTTGTGAAATATTTAGCCTAACTTTAGTTGATAATTTCAAATATAATTTGAAACCAAATCGTCTAACTAGCGATTTTGAAACACGCAAACGTCTAAGTGTTGCAGAATATGAAAATATGTTCTTCAAAACGATAGAAGTTGATAGTGAAGGTAATGCTACTTTAGAAAAAGATAGCGAAAATACACCATTTAGCTTAGAAAAAGTAGAAAATCATAAACGTATTTACGTTAAAAACTAATAATTTTAAAGAATACAATAATTCCCCAAAAGCTAGACAAAAGACTAACTTTTGGGGATTGTTTGTGACTAATTATTCACCTTATCTCTACTATAATTTCTAATAATTATAAAAAGAGCATTTAATATTCCGAATAAAAGTATCGGAGATATAATTTCATAATTTTGCATAGCTTCGATAGGAGTGTAGTTTTTTATTGCATAAAATACCGAAAATACTATTATTGCAACTAGCAACATATTTATTAACACTTGCTTAATAACTTTGTTATTCTTATCACTACGCAGTATTATATACAACAAAACAGGTAATAAAATTTTTAATATATATTCAAACATACTAAAATACCTCCTTTAATAGTTAACACTATATCTACCAACTACAAGACGTTAAATTCTGTCATTATCATCCGAAATATTAAATTTTATAATAATTACGTCATCATTATAAATCAATCTATCTTTAAATGATTTTGCATATTCTTTAAAAAATTCTTGATCTTCTTTTGATAGATTTTTATTTTTTATAATAATTTTTCCGTAGATATCAAATTTTTTATTATCATTTATTTTCAGCATTACATCATTGTACAAAACTTCTAATTTAGGAGAGATATTTACAGTTTTGTAAGCTAATAATATATCATCAAAATTATTGAAGTCTTTATTAGTTCCAATTTTATTAATATTAATCTTTAGATAATCTCCTATGTTATAAAGAATTGTTTGATTATATAATTTATTATTTAAATGCTTGTAAATATATTCTTCGTTTTTGCGATAGAATAATGCTTCTCTTCCATTACTATCATATTCCCTATATAAATTAAGTGCATCATATTTGGCTATGCTATTTAATTCTTTTTTACTAGTTATTTCATAAGCATCAAGAGTTCTATCAAATGCTGACTTTCCTATCTGTTCATTAATTTGTTCAGTAGTACTAGTTGTTGAGTTTGAACAACTAATTAAAGTACAAGCTATAAGCAATAAAGAAAATAATTTTAATTTTTTAATGTACATAAATACCCCCTAGAATATTAGTATATTTCATTCCCTTATTATGATAATAATTTTAAACTATCTTTATTATATTCTAACACATCTAAACCAAAATAACTTGTCATATATATAACAAAATTTCAAATTTTTTTTGTAGTTTACTAAATAAAAATATTAAATTTTAGTTAAAAAATTATTAATGATTTTACTATATACATCTAAGCCAGCTTTTTCACGAGATTCAGCATGAGCGGCATTATCTATCAAATGAATTTCATCAACAGACATATTATAATCAAACATAGCTTGACTGTTTTCTGGTTTAATAAAACTATCTTCCTTACCATGAATAAACAAGATAGGAACTTTATTATCTTTTAGTGAATCTATAGGGCTGGTCTTCTTCATATCTACATCATAAAATATATTAGTAATTGTACTAACACCTCCTATAAGGAATCTAACTCCATTATCCTTGTACCCAGATTGTATCAAATCATAAAGATTAGAAAATCCACAATCAGCAACAACAAAATCTAATTTCTGACTTTTAGACAACACAGATAAAGAAGTTGCACTCCCCATAGATTCTCCATGAAGACCTAAACTAATATTATCGCCAAATCTCTTGTAAGTATCTTGAATAATAAAATAAAGATCTTCTGATTCTAGTTGTCCTAAAGTTACGGTAGTTCTCTCGTTCAATCCATGACCTCTAACATCATAAATAATAACGTTATATCCCATATTTCTATAAACATCCACATACTTTATAGATCCATTGCGATTAGATCTAAAACCATGCGTAATAATAACATATTTATTAGAATTAGAATCAGGATTTTTTAAAAATTGTGCATTTATCGTATAATCTTGATATCCTTTAATTATGTAATCTTCTTTTTCATAGTTATCAAAATTTCCTAATAACCCATGATCTTGAATCCAATTTTTTTCTTCTTCTAGACTTAGGACAGTAGGTCTGACAATTGATTTAGCAAGACCGTAAGAAACTCCTACATATCCTATTACTGCTAAGATAGATAAACCTATTAGAGATCTTTTTACAATTTTTTTCATTTAATTATATTCTCCTTATAGTGATTATTTACGAATATTTATTTCAAATTTTAACATTTAATAAATATTTTTTCAAAAAAATAAAATTTTTGATTTATTATTAAAAATAGAAATAATCTTTTTTATATGATAGTATTATACCTAGAGAACTATATTTAGGAGCTAGTAAACTATGACATTTACAAATTTTTACAAAAAAAATAGAGAAGAGCGTATTAATATTTTATTATCAGAAAACATAATATCGAAAGAAAGTGCAGAATTACTATTAAATAACAAAACATTGAACGTAGATGTTGCAGGAAAAATGGCAGAAAATCATTTAGGAACATTTGCCTTACCTTTCGGAGTAGTTAATAACTTTGTTGTAAATAACAAAAATTATACAATACCTATGGTAACAGAAGAACCATCAGTAATTGCCGCTTGTAATAATGCTGCAAAAATAATCGGTAAATCTGGAGGTTTCACTGCTGAAATATTGGATAGAAAAATGATAGGTCAAGTCGCTTTATATGACATAGAAAATATAGATATGGCTATTCATAATTTGCAAAAAGAAAAACTTTCTATATTAAAAATTGCTAACGATGCGCATCCTTCAATAGTTAAACGCGGTGGTGGAGCCGTAGATATTTCCCAAGAAATAATAAATTTTGAAGATACTGCATTTTTAGTTGTCTATTTAACAGTAGATGTAAAAGAAGCTATGGGGGCTAATATTTTAAATACTATGCTAGAAGCTATAAAGCCTGCAATAGAAAATTTAACCAATGCTACTGCTTTAATGGGGATATTATCAAATTATGCAACTAAATCGTTAGTTAAAGCAACTTGCAAAATTAATGTGGCAACTCTAAGCAAAGATATTACCGACGCTAGAAATATTGCTCAAAAAATATCTTTAGCAAGTAAATTTGCAAAAGCTGATGTTTATCGAGCTGCAACGCACAACAAAGGTATTTTCAACGGAATTGATGCTATCGTTATTGCTAGTGGAAATGATTGGCGTGCAGTTGAAGCATCTTGTCACGCTTACGCAACAAAAGATGGGCAATATAGAGGTCTTTCTACTTGGGAATTTTTCAAAGAGCGTGATGAATTAATCGGCGAGTTAATACTTCCTATGCCAGTAGCTAGTGTAGGGGGATCTATCGGATTAAACGACACCGTTAAGATTTCTAGAGAAATCATGAATAACCCCGATGCAAAAACATTAGCATCACTTATAGTATCAGTTGGACTTGCTCAAAACTTTGCAGCATTAAAAGCATTAGTAAGTGTAGGTATCCAACAAGGACATATGAAACTTCACGCCAAATCACTAGCCCTTTTGGCTGGAGCTAACGAAGATGAAGCTGATATTGTCGCAGACAAACTAACACAAGAAAAACATATAAACCTAGCAACAGCACAAAAAATATTAGCTTCGTTGCGATAAAACTATATAAATTATTATCTATTAAAAACTAAAAAAATCCTCCTAAATGTTTAGGAGGAACTTTTTATTTAATTTCTTTTTTGAAATTAACATATATACATATTATTGTTAGTATTAAAGATATTATATTCGCAAATCTAATATTAATAACGTTTATTAATATTATTATCAAAATATATAACATTATAGTATAGTTTTCTCTTATAATTTGTTTAGTTGGTTTATCATACCATTTTTTATCTGATTTTAACATAATAAGAACTCCAATTTTCGACAACTAATTCAACACCATTTCCTATTTCTTCCCAATTATTATAAATTTGAAGCTTTATATCATCTTTATTTTCTAAAGAAATAATACCATTTTCTATTTTAACATTATGTTCTAATATTTTAAAAATAATATCTTTCTGCTCTTTTACAATGCTTATATTATCTATACCTCAGTGGTTGGAGCTATTATTAAACTACTCAGCAATAAAATACTGACCATTTTCATTTTTTTATTCATATCAAATTACCTCCTTATGAATAAACATAAATTTTATGTATTTGAAACTACATATAAAATATAAAGCATATATACCTAGCCTACACTTTAAAAATACCATAAAAGAATATAGATTACAATAAGAAAATGAGATGTAAGCATGAAACCGATATTTTCTAAAATTTTTGAGAAACATGTGATACAATAGTAGTGTTAGATAAAAATAATATTCTTTAAAAAACAAGAAAAAACATAGCGATTACTAACATAAAAAATTAGTAATCGTTATGTTTTAAATTTAAAAATAATTTTTAATATGTTTATTAATTATTCTTACTTATTTTCATAATAAGACCTACTACAAACCCCACTATAGCTGCTATTAATAATATTGTATCCATATTATTACCTCCCAATAATAACGCCCACTATATCTTTATATAAACGATACAACTATTCTACTTTATAATATCTACTACTTGAGCGTTTATTAAGTCTGTTAATACTTTTGGTTCTATTTCTATTTGATGCCCTACTTTCCCAGCTGAAACTATTATTGTTTCTACGTCTTGACATTTGGCATCTACAAAAGTTGGGAAAAGTTTTTTCATAGCAAAAGGAGAACAGCCACCTTTTTCATAACCAGTTGTAGCTGTCAAATCTTTTAGCGGAAGCATACTTAATGATTTTACTCCTGCTGCCTTAGCTAACTTTTTAAAATCAATATTGTCTTCACTCATTACTACTGCAACAAAATTGTTACCCTTGCCGTCAGTAGTTAATATAGTTTTGAATACTTGATTGTGATTTTTTCCTATAATATCTGCTACTCCAACTCCTGTTCTTGCAGCTTCACTATCAGCTGCAAAACTATAATGATTGTAGTTTATATTATTATCATCTAAAAAACGCATAGCATTTGTTTTTATTTCTTTTTTCTTAGCCATATATTCCCTCTCTAACCGTTATATTCTCCAATTATTTCAAAAAGATAAGATTTTATTTCTGCAGAGCTGCTTGTATGTATCATTGTTTCTAATTTAGCAAGTTTTTCATTTAACTTTTCTTCATCTATTTTTAGTGTTGTATTTTTAAATATCATCTCATTATTAGTTTTTTCACTATTTTCATAATCTAGAGATAACTCTTCATACATTTTTTCTCCCGGTCTAAGCCCTATTTCTTGTATATCTATATCTTTGTACGGCTCTAAACCTGAGAGTTTTATTAAGTTTTGTGCTAAATCTATAATTTTTACAGGCTCACCCATATCTAATAAAAATATTTCTCCCTCACTAGCATAATACCCAGCCTGCAATACTAATTGAGCCGCTTCTGGTATTGTCATAAAGTAGCGAATAATATTTCTATGCGTAATAGTTATAGGCCCCCCTTTTTTTATTTGTTCTTTGAAAATAGGTATAACCGAACCATTAGACCCTAAGACATTTCCAAATCTAACTGCTGCGAACTTAGTTTTGTATTTGTTAGCTTTTGCTTGTAATATTATTTCAGTAAGACGTTTTGACGCTCCCATAGCGTTCGTAGGATTGACAGCTTTATCAGTAGAAATCATAATAAATCTTTCTACTTGATAAGATATAGAAATATCCATAACATTTTTTGTTCCAAAAACATTATTCTTTATCGCTTCTTGTGGTCTTCTTTCCATAAGTGGTACGTGTTTATGTGCTGCTGCGTGGAACACTACATCTGGTTTATATTTAGCAAAAATTTGTTCTAATGCTTCTTTATCACGAATACTAGCTATTTCTGATACATATTCTACTCCTGCAAATGATTTATCATGACTTCTTTTAAAATCAAAATCACGTTCTAACATATACAAGGCATTTTCATTCACATCTAACAAGACAATATTTTTGGGTTTAAATTTAAAAACTTCCCTAGCTAATTGACTCCCTATTGAGCCACCTGCTCCTGTAATCAAAATATTTTTTTGATAAACATAAGCTTTTATCTCATCTTGAGCAAGTTCTGCAACTCCTCTACCCAACAAATCCTCAATAGAAACGTCATCTATGTGATTAGTAATACTCTCTCCTTCAACAAGAGAAAGACCTGACTTCATAACTTTAACTTGAATATTACTACACTCTTTTAAAATATTCAAAATTCTATTTTTGTCAATGTTAGATATAGAAGGTATAGCCAAAAATACAAGTTTTATATTATATTTATCAATTATATTTTTTATATCATAAGTAGTTCCTAATACGGACATACCATTAATAACTGAATTAGCTCTGTTATCGTCAATAAATCCTACAACATTTGCTTTAAACTTATTATTTTTGTCAAGTTCTTTCATTAGAACATACCCTGCATCGCCAGCTCCGATAATTAATGTATTTTTGTAATTATTATATTTATGCTTGACACTTTCTCTAAGAGCTCGATAAAAAACTCTTACCGACATCATACCCGTAGCAATTAATAATGGCGCAAATATAGAAAATCGTAAATTAGAAAATGTACTAGGAAAAATTAAATTGTACGCTATTATACATATAAAATTCGCTACTAATACTGACATACATATATTAATAATTTCTTTAATACCTATGTAAGACCATAGAGCTTTATTGATACCTACTAATTGGAAAATTACAGTATATGTAAACAACGAAATAAGAACAAAAATAAATATTTTATCACTATACTCTCGTAACATTTCCAACGGATACATAGATCTATCCAGAAAAATTGCTAACATCGTTCCGACGAAAACAGTAGATAAATCCAACATCATTATTAATAAAAATCTATGTTTCAAATAAATTTTTGAGTTAAATAATTTATCCATATAATCTCCTCAATATAAATTAACATAGTAAAATTGTAACACAATACAATATATTGTTCAAATTATCATTAAAAACTGTTTATTAATTTTACAGAATAGTCTACCGTACTAACGAAGATAAAAATATTTTTCATATATTATTAATATCTCTTTTTGCATTATGAAAGTATATTATATATGTCAACCACCACGAAAGGTTATTGAGATTAAAAAAGACAGGAACTGCAATTCCTGTCTTTTTCACTATGCATTTATATTTTCTTTACGTACTCGTATTTTAATTTATTAGCCTAAATAAAGTCAAGGGCAAAGGTATTTTTTATTCCTCTTTTAATATATAAATAGGAAAAAGACACTAGAAACATTTCAAATTAGATCATTATGTAATCTAATCAAGAAAAGCCAATATTGTTTAGAGGATAAAAACACAATATTATACTCTAATAAAAAATACCCTACATTCTACTATGTGTAAATTTTTCTTAAAAATTTAAATCTTTTAATTTCTGATAATTTCAATATTAATACAGATAATAAAAAAGTAAAAATAAGAGTTAGGATAAAAACTAGAGATGTCTTTGATAATGGATAACTTATATACTCTAGTAATAATTTACAAATCTCAAAAATCCAAATATGCGTGTAAAATATCAACGAACTCATAAGACGATAGAATTTATAAATTGGATTACCATCTAAAGTAATTTGACTAGTATATAAGAATAAAAAATAACCAACAGGAGCTAGAGATAAATACAAATCATACCTTCTAATATATCCAAGATATTGTAAAATATATATTTCAATTAACAAAAGCAACATCGATAATATAAATCCATATAGTGCTTTCTTTTTATCTCCCCATTTTAGTAACCTAGGATAAAAGGCAAAGCACATCCCAATAGATACAAAGAAAAATGCCTCAAATAATCCATCTCTAGTTGTAACAATTATTTTTTGTACAAATTTTAAAAATTTCCAAATTTCTGGAGATATAACTTCTATCGGCTTAATGAAACCAAACCAAGATTGAGCAAATAATCCAATAAAATAGAATGAAAAAGCTACGAAAAGTATATAAATCGGTTTTACATTTCTTTGTAAAAGCAATGAAACTAGTAAAACTGCAAAGATTAAAGCAGGTAAATACCATAATTGTGAGTAGCTTC
Source organism: Gemelliphila sp. 1F1 (assembly GCF_056897515.1). Classification (NCBI taxonomy): domain Bacteria; kingdom Bacillati; phylum Bacillota; class Bacilli; order Caryophanales; family Gemellaceae; genus Gemelliphila; species Gemelliphila sp. 1F1. Next base: position 38,047 of record NZ_JBXHBE010000007.1, on the reverse strand, counting down.
CAGTAAAAATAGTATTTCGAAAAAATTTAAAAACAGCACTCTTTATTCCATCTCCATCTTTAAACATATCGCGGATAGCTAAAGGTAGATAAATAACTGTCCATAGTAAATACAATCGTAATATCCGTTTTACATACTTTAATGAGTATCTAAAATTAACTTCAGAAAAATTTATTTTTCTGTATAAGAAAAATCCCGAACATATAAAAAAATAGGGGACAGCAATTCTTGCAAAATAATTCTGAAAAAAGAAATTTAAGTTGCTTACATTCTTTCCGAAAGGCTCAACGTGTATAATAATAACTAAGATAGCACAGATAAATTTTGTAAAGTCAACTGCTTGATAAGATTGTCTATCATCCACTAATTCAGATTTAATATTCATTTTATTATTCTCCATAATTAATACAAATTTTTTCACAAATATTTACAAAAACTTTGTACGCAAATTGAACTCTACGTAACACTATTTTTTAGCACTTTTTCAATTCCCATAAAAAATGAGAAAGAATAATCTTATTTTTCCCTAACATTACCATTATATCATATTTTTTTACTATTCTTTAGAAAATGTATTTTATGTGTTTTTCCTATTGATTTCATCATGTTTTCATATTATGCTTAAAGTGTAATAACTTACTTTTAAACTTTTTAAAGGAAACAGTATAGATGTATACTACCAAATTCACCGAGGAGTTATGAGTCTAAATAGAATTAGATATCATGTAATATAAAATGAAAGAAAATATTATATTTGCAACACTTTTCTCAGTAATAATTATAATAGCACAAATTTTATATCGTATATATTTTTTAGATTTACCCTTCTACTTTAACAAAAGTGACGTAAATAATTTTATACAACAAATACTTACTCTTTACGCTACAGCTATTATATTTGCATTAATAAATAAAAAACTAAAATAACACTCTTTAATTTCATTCACTAATATTTCTAATTTTTATTTATGTTAATAGTTGAAATTTTACTTCTCGATTTTTATAGAAACATACAGCTAATTATTGACGAACCTATGTGTTAATACTTGAATTATATTTTAATTTTAAAGGAGTTAAAAAATATGAAAATGAATTTTAAAAAAATTAATACTATTATTTGTACAATAATTATAATATTATATCCAATGTTAACAATGAATGAAAAAGTTCAACCATTTGGATTAGCTATATATTTTACAAAATCATTGTTTATTTATTTAGGTTTAAATTTATATATAAATAATATCAATAAAAAAGATGATAATTAATAGTCTTTTATAATTATTGTCAAACTCAATAGGTAAATTTTTAATTTCATTCATTGTAATTTCTAACTTTTCTTTTTCGTTAGTTTTCTCAATGATTTTTTGAGTATCTTTTATCTACTTTATGACTATAATTATTATATTAATTTAGTATTGATATTAGTCAAAGTTTTACCGTCCCATTTTTTTATAAAAAACACATACCTACTTATTTACGGTACTATGCGTCAATAATCGAATTATATTTTAATTTTAAAGGAGTTAAAAAATATAAAAATGAATATTTATGAAGCACTTTTTGTTACAATAGCATTAATCATAAGACAAATAGCCAAAAAGAGCTTAATAGCATCATTATTTTTAAATGTAATAATATACATATATGGAATTTATTACTACATATATATACATACAAATTTACGATTTATACTGCTAGCTATATTCATATCTATAGTTATTTATCAAGCAGATTCCTCTAAAAAAAGACGATAATTAATCGTCTTTTTTTATCTTCTTAAAATTCAAAAAGAATATCCATTAATTTTCTAAAATATATAAAACTTTTTCCGTAATTCTCCATTACTTCTTTTCCCTAACTTTCTTTTCGAGCAATAAACATCCCATATTCTTTAGGAATTATTAAAATACCGTTATTAAACTTCATTTCCAATTTTTTACGAATGATTTCCTCTTCTAATGAACCTATTTCTGAAATTCCTTTCAGTGATTGAATGTATTGAACTAAATCATCTATACTTGTTACCTGCAACTCATCATCATAAATTAATTTTTCTACAGTATTAAATGTCTATTCAAATAAGTTATTCCATTTTGCAAAGTAAAAGTCTTATTTTCTAGTTCGTGATTTACCTCATCTTCAAATAAACTTGCCAAATAATCTACAACTCCATTTTCACCAAATGTAGCACAATAAAAAATTCCTCCTTTTTTTAACACTCTATTCACTTCAGAAAGAGCTTTATAAATATCATCTACATGATGTAGAAGCATATTAGCAATAACAATATCAAAAGTTTCATTCTCGAAAGAAATATTTTGGATATCCATTATTTCATATTTGACATTAGTTCTATTCTCAATCACTAACTTTGTAGTCTCTACCATGTCATTAGAATAATCAGTAACTATCAACCTATTCATTTTGTCTATGGAATCAAGATTACTTTTCCAAAGCTCCCCTGTACCACAACCTAATTCTAGAGCCTTTATTCCATCAGTAATTTGGTAATTAGAAAATATCCAATTATTAAATCCAAATTTATTTTTCGAATACTTCTTATGTAATTCTACTCGAATATCAAGATTATCACTCTTTTTATATTGTTTAATTACTTTATCATTCATTGTATATTCCTCCACAACTTACAGTAAGATATTTAATATCATACTAGAATAGCACTATTCTTTTATAGTTCATCCAATATTTTTAAATATCTGATATTTTATTTTTATTTATATAGTTATCTTAAACTTATTATAGTATTATCACTATATAAAGTAAATATATTTATTATTAAATACAATTTACAGAAAAATAAAAAGATAAGAAATAAAGTTCACTCTATATTTCTCTAGATATAGTTTATCTTATTTAAATCTTATCTTTTTACAATTTAATTATTTTTTAACTTTACTATTTTATTAAATAAATTATTTAAAATAACTATTGATATATTATCGATATCCAAATACAGTAAAACATTTATTTTCATAATCATATTCATAAAAAATACTAAACCTATGGAGTATAGTTTCTATTTCTTCTTTTTTATCAATAATAGATATTTTAGGCTCAATTAAACGACCTATACTATCAACTTTTCTCAATTCACTTTTAATTTTAAACCACTCTACAACGTTCATATTCATATGAGCAAAATGTTCATCTGCAGCTAACGTCCAATAAATACTAGGTGCTTCTTCATCAAAAAGTGTTTTATATTTTATAGGAATGTCGTTTAATTCATTTATTAGCGAATCTGTAAGTTCTTTCCATTTTGTATTATTCATAAAAGATGTTAGGTTTCTTTCTTCAACAATTTTTCTAATCTTTTCTTTTCCTGTTTTTTTATTACTATATTTTCCATTTTCAATATCATCAATAAGATGTTGCATAGAAGAAAATACTTTATCTTCTAATCTTCCAAAGCTATAAAATAATGATATTGACTGATTATCTCTTTGAACATAATACCATCCATGATGTGTCCATCCACTAACTATAAAATGAAGATCCCCCTTCCACCGTATATCAAAAAATACATTTCTCTCATCCTTAGAAGTATTCGGCTGTATGACTCCATTTCTTGAATTTAATTTTTCACACAGTATATCATATGTCAATTTCGACATTGTATATTCCTCCACAACTTACAGTAAGATATTTAATATCATACTAGAATAGCACTATTCTTTTATAGTTCATCCAATATTTTTAAATATCTGATATTTTATTTATATAGTTATCTTAAACTTATTATAGTATTATCACTATATAAAGTAAATATATTTATTATTAAATACAATTTGCAGAAAATAAAAAGATAAGAAATAAAGTTCACTCTATATTTCTCTAGATATAGTTTGTCTTCTTTAAATCTTATCTTTTTACAATTTAATTATTTTTTGTTTGCTGTTTTTAGCGATAGCATTAACAATAATGCTCCTACTACTGTTCCTACTGCTAATGCGATTAGATACATTACTGGATTAGTAACACCTTTTGCTATTACTGCAAAGATACCTCCATGAGGTGCTTTAGATACAACACCAAACATCATACTTAATGCACCAGCAATACCACTAGCCACAAATAATGGTGGTATTACTCTGATAGGATTACTTGCTGCAAAAGGAATAGCTCCTTCTGTAATAAATGCTAATCCCATTACATAGTTGATATATGCTCCATTACGTTGATTTTCTGGCCAAAGGTTTTTGTTTAATGTTGCTGATAATGCGATAGCTAAAGGTGGAACCATTCCTCCTATCATTACTGCAGCCATTACATCGCTACCAGCATCTCCGGCAGCTGTTAATAGCGCTGTACCCGTTACGTAAGATGCTTTATTAATAGGACCTCCCATATCAATTGCCATCATTGAAGCTACAACAAAACCTACTATAAATTTACCACTACCATTTAGACTTTCTACAAAGTTAGTTAAACCTGTCATTATACTTGCCATAGGGGCATTAACAACATAAATCATTAATATTCCCATTATTATTGTTCCTAAAATAGGGAATAGGAATATAGGTTTTAATCCATCTAATGATTTTGGCATCCAAGAAAGAGCGTAACGCAATCCTATAATAATTCCACCTGCCAAGAATCCTGCTACTAACGCTCCTAAAAATCCTGATGGTGTATAACTTAACAATTCATTTCCTGTTGCGTCTGCTAGAATACTAGGATTTGCCAAAATACCTCCGAAAATACCGACAATAAATCCTGGTCTATCCGCAATACTTCTACCAATAAATCCTGCAAGAATAGGAAGCATCATACTAAATGCAATTTTCCCAAACCAGAATAGCATAGCAGCTACTTGGCTATATTGATCTGATTTTGGATTAAATGCATTTATTCCCCAGAAAAATGAAATAGCTATTAACATACCTCCTGCAACAACGAAAGGTAACATATTACTAACACCTTCCATAAGATGTTTATAAACACGTCGTCCTAAGCTTTCTCCCGAACTACTATCTTCAGTAGTTACTTCTCCTTGATGATTATAAATTGGAGCTTGTCCATCAAGAACTTTCTCTATTAATTCCTTAGGTTTATTAATACCATCAGCTACTTTTGTTATTATTGTAGGATGCCCATTAAATCTGGCAACTTCTACTTTTTTGTCAGCCGCTACTATAATACCTACTGCATTATCTATATCTTCTTGTGTAAGTTTATTTTCGATACCGATTTGTCCATTAGTTTCTACTTTTATATCTACACCCATTTCTTTAGCAGTTTCTTTTAATTTTTCTGCTGCCATATATGTATGAGCTATTCCAGTAGGACAAGCTGTTACTGCTATTACATAAGGACGTTTTTCATCGCTAGCTTCAGCTGTTTGCTCTTCTACCTCTTCTGCTGCCTCTGCTTTTGCAACAAAGTCTTCAAAAACTTTACGAACATCGTCAGAACTAGTTGCTTTATCTAATCCATCTTTAACCTCTTTATCCATAAGTGCCATTGATAGTGATGATAATGCTTTTAGGTGTTCGTCTGCACCTCCTTCTGGAGCACAAATCATAAATATATGTTCTGCATCTTTCCCGTCAAAGCTTTCCCAATTTATACCAGAATTACTTTTAGCATAAATTATCATAGCTTCTTTGAAGTCTACACTTTTAGCGTGAGGTATCGCTATTCCTTCGCCTACACCAGTTGTTGATTGTTCTTCTCTTGCTAATAATGCCTGCAAAAAGCTGTCCTTATTAGCTATCACTTTGTTATCTACTAACATTGTAGTTAACTTATCTAATGCTTCTTTTTTGTCATTAGCTACAAAATTAAATTGTGATAAATCATATTTTATTAATGAAGTTAATTTCATAATAGTCTCCTTATAGTTTATTTTATTTTTTCTATTTCTAATTGTGTTACTAAGTTATTTATTAAGTCTTTGCTTCCAACTCCTGCAGAAAATGAAGTTGCTCCTCCAGCAGCTGAAGCGTACTTCAATGCTTCTTTATAATCTTTTGTTTCATCATATTTAGCAACAAACATTGCTAACATACTATCACCCGCTGCAACAGTAGAAACTATCTCACCTTTAGCTACGCCAACAGTAAAGACCTCTCCTTCTTCAGTCATAAGTAGTGCTCCGTCTCCTCCACGTGATACTAAAACATTTCTTGCTCCTAAACTTTGTAATTTTGTTGCATAAAATAAGATATCATCTATACTTTTTATCTCTACTCCAAACATTTCTCCAAGCTCAAATTCATTAGGTTTAACAACAAAAGGATAGTACTTTAAAGTTTCTAGCACTAACTCTTTGTTACTATCAACTACCAGTTTAGCTCCTTTACTAGCAACTTCTTTAGCTATGTCCACAAAATCAGCTACTATCATTCCAGAGATAATATTTCCAGATAAAAATACAGTATCGTTCTCTGTTAAATTTGCTAGAGTATTATGAAATTTAATTATATCATTCTTAGTTACTGCACTACTTTGGCCATTAATTTCTGTTTCTGTATCAGTAGTTAATTTAATATTAATTCTCGTATTACCTTGTGTTTCTACAAAATTTGTCGCTACACCCATTTTGGTTAATTCTGCTTTTATATAATTTCCTGTAAAGCCTGCGATAAATCCTAAAGCTGTAGTTTCTTTTTCTATATTTTTAAGTAACATAGAAATATTTATACCTTTTCCTCCTACTATATACTTTGCTTCTTCTGTTCTATTTAACTTTCCTAGCAAAAAATTAGTAGCCTTAGTTAGCATATCTATAGCTGGATTTAAAGTTACTGTATAGTACATTATTTATCCTCCTTTTTCACTTCTATAATATTGTAATAATTTCTAAATTCGTCCGGTATTGTATAAGAAATAATAGTTGCTTCATCTAATTCGGCAAATTTTTGAAATTTTCTATGCCCGAATTTTGATATATCAGCTAAAATATATTTTTTCTTACTATTACTTAATGCTTGTTTCTTCAAATACGCTTCTTGTTCATCAGCTGTAGAAATACCAAAATTATGATCAATTCCATTACATCCTATAAAGCAAGCATCAAAACTATACTTAGATAATTGTTCTAGTGCCGTTTCACCTACTACAGCCTGTGTAGAGTGTTTAACTACTCCTCCCAAAATTATCGTATAGATCTTTAACGAACTTAATTTCCTTAAATGATAAACAGAGTTTGTAACTACGGTTATTTGTTTATCTTTTAAATAATCTATCATATCATAAGTTGACGTTCCTGCATCTAAATAAATAGTTTGTCCGTTAGCAATTACGTTATCACTCAAATATTTAGCAACGTTTTGCTTGTCTATTACATATTCACCCTTTTTGCTATCAAAAGAAGACTCCACTCCTCTAGCCGAACTTCGCTTGGCAGCACCACCGTGAGTTCTGTAAATCAAATTTTTATCTTCTAAATATGATAAATCTCTTCTTATAGTTGCTTCCGAAACATTGCATATTAACACTAACTCTTGTAAAGTAACGACATTTTTGTCATTTACTATGGATAAAATATTTTTTTGTCTAGTATTCATACTTATATCTCCTTAACAATTACAAATTATATATTATATTTTTGATTGTTTCAATCATTTTTATTTTATTTTGTCAAAATCAATCAATAAAACGTAATTTTTTGATCGTTTTTTAATTTTTTTCTAATCGTTTTGCAATTTGCATTCTTTGTTTCTAATTGACTACGGTTACAAACATATTATATAATCAAAGTAAGAACAAAAAGGGAGGGATTCTTATGATTGATCAACGCAACAAGCATTTGACATTTGGGAAAACTATATCTGATTTCTTTGAAGGATATGTAGATTTCAAAGGCTACACATCATGCAAAGGGTATTGGTTTCCTACACTAACTATCGGGATATCAATATTTATAATACTACTTTTTACATTACATAATTTAGGTGCATATCTTCTTGCGCTTATTATCATTACGTTAATATTCGCTCTACCATCTTTGGCTATTTTTGTTAGAAGACTTAGAGATGTAGGTTTCTCAAGATATAGTATTCTTATCATTATTATTCTTAATTCTATTTCTAATAGTATTAACTATAGTAATATATATGCTAAAGTGTTAATTTCAATAATAGGGTTGGGGATTCTTATTCTTGCACTATTACCAAGTAATGCTCTAAGAACAAGTAGCACAAATAAAATATTAAAAATCTTCTTTAGACCGAAAGAAGATAAATTAGTTACTAAAAATAACTATCAAGATTACATTTAACTTTATTTGACTGCGGTTACAAGTATATGATATAGTTAAAATGAGAACAAAAAGGGAGGAATTCTTATGATTGATCAAAGAAACACAAATGTAAGTTATGTACAATCTTTAAAAGATTATTTTACTGGATATGCGGACTTTTTTGGCTATACTTCTCGTAAAGGATTTTGGTTTGTGATGCTTACTCTATTTTTACTATTTCCTTTTGTAGGTATAACGATTGGCGCTATAATCGCTACGATAGTTTATTCTATATCACCACATTTATCTTATGCTAATATTATAACTTCAACAGGAGTTATAACTATTATAATTCTCTTGATTGTTTTTGCAGTTCCAAGCATGGCTTTATTAGCTAGAAGATTTAGAGATATAGGATTATCCAACAAGATAATAACACTATTACTATTAATACCTTTAATTTTTAATTCAATATCTTTCTACACTATTTACATAAGTTCAAGCAACTCATCTTTTTATATAATTTCCGAAACATACAATATAATTGTATTTGTTATTTTACCTGTACTACCATCAAATATATTAACAACTAATAAAAATAACATAAGTAAATTAAATTTTAAAATAAAACCAAGGTTACTTAAATGTAATCTTGGTTTTTATCTTAGCGCTTGACAAATTAATAACTTATATTATATCATTTTGTATTATAATAAATTTTTTAGGAGGTCTTTATGATTGATCAAAGAAATAAAAAAGTAAGTTATAAACAAGCTTTTAGTGATTACTTTACTGGATATGTTAACTTTTCTGGTTATACTTCTCGTAGAGGATACTGGATGCCTATGGGAACTATAATAGCAGCATTTTTCTTTTTAATTACTATAATGTTAGGAAGTCTTATAAGTACATTCCTAAGTGCACAAACATATTACAGTTCTCATGCTTTTAGTCGTTCTCTTGGAGCGTCATTATTATCAATTGCTTTTTTATCTATTCTTGGGCTTGCATTAGCTTTACCAAGTCTTGCAATAATGACTAGAAGACTTAGAGATGTAGGTTTTTCTAACTGGGGAATTGTTATTTTATTAGGATTATATGTACTATTATATTCATCATCTATTTATTTATTATATGTAATATATAGTATAGCTTTTGCTTTTGTATTACCTTCATTAGCATCAAACACATTTGAAACTGACAAAACTGACAGCTTCTCACAATTTTTCTTTAGACAAGCTGTTGCTTTTGAAAATTCTAATATTAGAGAAGACAATAAAGTTCAAGAAGAAATTGTTTCTGAAAATATTACTGTTAAAGAAGAAGTTAATGAAGTATCTATAGAAGAATCTAGCACTTTAGAAAAAGTTGAAGAAAATAATAACGATATTGTCCAAGATTCTAACAATAAATAAAAAAAGGAGGAAAACCTCCTTTTTTTTTATTCTGCTTTTTCTTTGTTAGCAAAGTATTCTCTTACTATCGGAGCAACTTTTGTTCCAAATAGTTCTATTGATTTCATAGTATCTTCGTGTGGCATTGATCCTACAGGTATATGTAACATAAATCTATCTAGACCTAATTCTTCTACTATCCAAATTATTTTTTTCGCTACATATTCTGGAGATCCTACAAACATAGCTCCATCTGGTCCTACAGAATTCATATATTGCTCTTTAGTTAATGGTTGCCAATGTGGTCTATCTTTTGAGATACTATCTACTAGATATTTTGTAGGATAGAAATATTTGTCAACAGCTTCATTATGATCTTCTGCTATGAATCCCCAAGAATGAGCAGCAACTTTCAGTTTTTCTTCAGAATGACCTTCATTTTTACCGAATTTTTTGTACAAATCAATTAATTTTTTGAAGCTCAAAGGATTTCCTCCTATAGTTGCATACACAATAGGCAATCCTCTTTTGGCAATTTTTAATGTAGATTCAATATTTCCTCCAGTCGCTACCCAAATTGGATAATCTTCTTGAACAGCTCTAGGATAAACACCTTTATTATCAATATTTTGTGAATGTTTTCCTTCCCAACTTACTATTTCGTTATCTTTAATTTTAAGTAACATATCTAGTTTTTCTTCGAATAATTCTTCATAATCATTCAAATCATATCCAAATAGTGGGAATGACTCTGTAAATGATCCACGTCCTACCATTATTTCTGAACGCCCATTAGACAATGCATCTACTGTTGCAAAATTTTGATAAACTCGCACAGGATCATTAGATGATATTATCGTTACAGCACTAGACAAACGTATATTTTTTGTATTAACAGCTCCTGCTGCCAAAATTATTTCCGGTGCTGATACTGCGAAATCTTCTCTATGATGTTCTCCTATCGCATAAATATCTAATCCTACTCTATCAGCAAGTTCAATTTCTTCAAGCATATTACGAATACGTTCATCATGCGAAATTGGCTTTCCTGTACTTTCTAATGGTGTTGTTTCTCCAAATGTACTTATTCCTAATTCTATCATAGTAAAACCTTCTTTCTTTTTATTTATTACTAATTAGTAATATTATTTTAACATATATTTTTTAAATTTCAACTATTTTACTCATTTATACGCTAGTTAATAAAAATATAGATACTATATTAGACTCTATACATTTTTAGAAACCTTTATGTTCTTTCAAGAATTCTAATTCTTCAGATGTAGATTTTCTTCCTAATATTTCATTTCTATGCGGATAGCGACCAAATTTATCTATAATTTCTTTGTGTCTAATCTCAAAATCATAATTATATTCTAATCCTTTCTCGCTATAAAGTTTAACCGCTTCTTTATGAATCTCTTTAGACTCTGAATGCATAAATGGTAAATATAAAAATGATTTTTCTACTGTTGTTAACTTAGTAAAATCATCCGATTTTAAAGATTCCTGCGCAAGAACTAACGCTATACTATCATAGGCAAATGATCTTGGATCATTGCGGAACATATTGCGAGAAAATTGATCAATTACGATAATTTCTGCTAGGCGACCATAAATATTTTCTCGCCAATAAGATAATTCTCCTGATACTGCTTTTTGATGAATATCAAAAAATCTATTCTTTATTTCTAAATCAAATTCATCTGATTTTTGAACCATAACTCTTTGTCGATTTCTTCAAACCAAAAACTTAAAATATCCTGATACCTGTACATAATATAACCTCCGAAAATTTTATTTATAAAATTAAAACACAATTAGAATAGCCAAACAATCCATATTCTAAAAGAGTGTCCATACTTTATAAAATTAAAAGGATTGTTCTCAAAATAAGAAAACAATCCCTAAAATTTATATTTTTATAATTATATATGGATATAAAACAACTATTTATACTATTAAGATATAAATATAGTGTGCTATTACCCCTGCTAAAAGTCCACCTATCGTATGAGAAATAATTGCTTTTGAAGAAAGTTTACGAACTCCTAAAGCGTCCATCATTCCTATATGAGTACTTAAATATCCACTCCAACACATTCCCATAGCTGTAAATACTGCTATATCATTACCAGTTATAAGTCCTTTTTGCAAGAACGTTGGTACTAATGACATAGCCCCTCCTACTGCTCCTAATGAGGTTATAGGGAATGAAATTGCCTCTGGAGAAGTAAATCCAAATAAAGGCTCCAAAATAAATGATAGCTTATCTCCTAAATAAGGTAATAGTGCGACTCCTTCGTAAGCTGCTCCTGTATATCCGCCTTCTGGCATTCCAAATGTAAGCATCATTACCATAGTACAAACTATTAGTACCCCAGGTATAATAGCCATACCTAAGTCTACCCCCACTTTTCCTCCTTCAAGCAACGTATCAAGAACTCTTTGGAACATATTTCCATCTCTTATTTCTCTAGTATTTAATAAATCTTGATTTTCTTTATCTCCGACAGTATAGTCATCTTCCGCTTCTGCTCCATAATATTTCTTAGTTTGCATTAACATTAGACGAACACTGAAAATACTACCTATAATAGCTGCTATATTTCCTACTAATGCAGCTTTCCAAAATCCTTCTCCCTGCGTTACCATAAACATTGTAACTACAAGCCCCATTCCAAATGATGTACCTAGGTTACATAATGCAGGAATCTGATATTTTTTGAAATATACTGTGAATTTTTTATCTTTGGCAAACGGAATAATCGCTGGATTATCTGATAAATAAGTAGCTACTGCTCCCGTTACACTAGCTCCCGGCATTCCCCATAAAGGTTTCATTAAAGGAGCAAAAACTTTATTAATTAATGCTATTACTCCAAATTCTGATAGCAACATACTTATAGCTCCTGTTACTACTGCCATAGCCATAATAAAGAATACTGTATTTAGTAATAAGTCGTGCGCTGTTGCCATCATAGTTTTGAACATATTGGCAACTCCCATCTTACGACCTATAAAACCAAATATCAAAATTAATATTGTTAAAAATACAAAAGTTTCTGTACTTATAGCCTTCTTCGTCCGTATATCACCGTTCATAATTATCCTCCTAATTTGTGATGTAATACAGTTATGTTTATATTATATCATAAATAATACAGATTGGCAAGCCAACCTTAAATCAACGCTAATTTCCAAAATAATATAAATAATCTGTATTAACTTTTACAAACTTAGAAAATAAATTTTAATTTAGTTATTTAAATGTTCCAAACTCCGCTTGATTTCTACCATTAACAAATCTTCCAGTAGCTACATATCTTCTAAATCCTGTTCTTGATAAATAACTTATCCAAACATATCCCTCGGATATGCAATATTTATCATAAAAAATAATGCTCCTTGCTCCATACCTAGCTACTATATCTCCTGATAAACTAGGCTTAGATCTGACATTTAACAAATCTACCTTTACTGTAAAGTGTCCGTCCTCATAAACAAAATTATATTTATGATAATCCTCAGCATCATCTTCAAATGGAGGTCTAATTATACAAGCTAATTTTTCAAGGTTTCTCCTTACTATTCTTGCAGGTCCTCCTCTAGTCAGTGCATCTGAATTACCGTCAACGTTTTGCTCCACGCATATTAATGTATTACCTTCTACGCCTATAACAACACCTATATGACCCCACGGTAGCGTCATATGCCATACTACTATATCTCCCGGCAAAATACTTACTTCATTTTTGTTATATCTAACAAAACCTGCCGGCAAATTACTGTATCGATAATCCAATGCATTACCTCTCATCGTAACTCCCCACAATTCACCAACGTAAGCCATTATTAAATCTACACATTGTGCTCCGTAATATCCATCCCAATCTATAGATTTTCCTACTTTATCTTTTATCCAATTACATGCTGTTATTCTAGTTACCATTATTATCTCCTATTGATTTATGATATTTTTCTATAATTTTTGTTAATTCTGATAAATTACTGGCTATAGATTTCAATGTACCATCTAATTTTAATAATAAAAATAATGCTACAAATATTGGAAATCCTATTTCATTTATTATATTTACTATATCCATGATTATAATTACCTCTACCAACTTATTATTAAATTAACTTATATAGCCAATATTTTTATCGGCTATATAAGTCATTTTTAACTAGCTATAAGCTTTATACTAATTTATAATAGTTTCTTCTCTAGTTACATAAGAAGCTTTTTTCAAATCTTTTAAAGTTCTTTTACTATTTATTTAATATGTTAGTAGCAATTAGCTTACTAGCTGCTAAACTTATAGAATCCAAATTTAAATTATCTTTCGGATTTCTAAGTGTTACTCTATAAGTTTTCTTATCCTCTGTATTAAATGTTAATACTAAATTCTTTTCCATATTTATACCTCCTATAATACTTCTATTATCGTCAACGAATAACTTACAATATCATCTTTTAGTAACGTGGCTATTGCCTCGCCTACTTCTTTTGCTACCGAATTTTCTATATTTTTAGCTATATCAAACCCATAGCTTTTGAAAACTTGTTTTCCATTATTGTCTACTTCATAATTTAACTTTAATCTTTTTTGTTTTATTGCCATTATTTTTTACCTCTTTCACTTTATTTTTTGTCTTTGGCCTCTGACATTAAATATATCGTAAAAATTTTGAAATTTTCCAAAGTTTCTTGAATTTTTTATCTAAAATATTCTTGAATTATGATATAATTATTATTGTTAAGAAAATGTTTTTATTGCATAGAAAAGTTAATTTATAGCTTTTTATTAAATATTTAAGAAAGGAGTTATTATGATAGCTAATTATTTTGCAGATATAAGCTTATTACAAGTACTTATATCTATAGGTGATATTCTATTAGTTTGGCTTTTAGTTTATACTGCACTTAAACTTCTAATAGGTACAAGAGGTATCCAACTAGTTAAGGGTATCTTAATTGTTATAATTTTAAAAGTTATTCTAAATATTATAGGATTCAAAACTATGAGTTATATAGTAGATCAATTAGTAACTTGGGGAGTTCTAGCTATTATAATAATATTCCAACCCGAAATAAGAAGAACTTTGGAGCATCTTGGTAGATTTGATATAAGTAATATTTTCTTTGGTAGAAATAACGATGATTCAAAACAGAAAGATAAGGTTATTAATATGTTAACTTCCTCTACTAGACATATGGCAAGACGTCGTATTGGGGCTTTAATAGTTTTAGAAAACAATACAGGTTTAGATGAATATGTAGAACGAGGAATTATTTTAAATTCAGAAATAAGCTCAGAGCTTATAATAAACCTATTTATCCCAAATACTCCTCTTCATGACGGAGCAATAATTATCAATAAAGATAAAATTAGATCAGCAAGTTCTATGTTACCTCTAACAGATAATAGAAATATAGATAGCAAATACGGAACTCGTCATAGAGCTGCCATAGGTCTTTCTGAACTAACTGACGCTATAATAATTGTTGTTTCTGAAGAAACTGGAATTATATCTGTTGTTCATAACAACAAGTTTATTACAGACTTTAATGAAGAGAAGTTAAAAACTTATTTAGAAAAAAATTGGTTAGTAAATAATACAAATATAGGGGGAATAAATAATGAAATCAAATAAAAATAGTTTGAAAATTATATCGTTGCTAATTGCTATTTTGTTATTTATTTCTGTAAATGATAATTTATCCGAAATATTTTCTAGAAATGCTAGTTCTAATCATACTACTACTTGGATAAGAAATGTTCCTGTCGAAGTAAACTATGATAAAGAAAAATTTTATGTTTTGGGTGTACCTGATACTGTTGATGTTAAAATAACTGGTCCTGTCGCAAAAGTTCAAAAAGAAACTCTTGATCGTAAACTTAAAGCTAAGCTTGATTTTAGCAAAATAAATGTTGGAGATGACCAAAAAATCAAAGTTGAGATAACAGATTTAGATAGCTCTCTTGAAGCAGTTAGCGAGCCGGAATTTATAACTGCATCTGTTAGAGATAGAGTTACAAAAGAATTTTCTATAGTACCTGTTATAAAAAATGAACGTTTATTATTAGGATATTCAGTAACCGCAAAAACTGTATCTAATCCTACAGTTAAAATTTCTGGTGCAGAAGAAAGTATTAATAGTATATACGAAGTACGTGCAGAAAGTGATGTTAAAACAAAAATCAACTCTAATGTCAATGAAGAAGCTAAATTGGTTGCTTATGATAGAAACTTTAACAAAATAGAAGATATTGATATGGAGCGTACATCTACTACTATAAACATTACTGTAGAAAGCATCGAAAAAGTTTTACCAGTTACTGTTAATCAAATAGGATCTCTTCCAATAGGATACTCATTAGATAGTATTGACATTGTTCCAGAAAATGTTACTATACGTGCTGAAACAAAAGAAAGTTTAGCTACAATTAATGAAGTTTTCGTTGATGTAGAATTGTCTAATCTAACATCATCTACAGAACTTAGTAATTTAAAAGTTTATGCTAATACTTCTACTCCATATAGTCTTGATACAGCAACAGTAAGAGTTAATATTAAAATAAAAAGAAATTAAATAAATAGTGACAGACTTAATGGTTTGTCACTATAATTTTTAAAGTTAGGAGATTGTTATGACTAATAAAGAACTAAAAATTATTGTTCTTAATTCTATATTTTCAATTTTTAGTATAGGGCTATTAATAGGATCATTTTTTCTAAAAAATGTACAAACAAGAAAATATTTAATTATTATTGCATTACTAATTTTAATAGTTCTAAAAGTACTAGATATTTTTATTATTAAACAAACAAGAAAAGCTAGTATAATTATATTAATTGCTATAATTATATTATTGATATATTTTGCTGCATTTGCTTATTAATTATAGAATAATATAATTAAAGAAGAAGCTATTATTGGGATATATATTATCCTAATAATAGCTCTTTTGTATGGGGGTTATTTATAAGATTTTCTTAATCCTATAAGCATTGCTAATGCTACTAATGTTATTCCTAAATTGCCGTAATCCGAATCATATTCTCCTGTTTTTGATAATTTTTTATTCGGAATTTTAGGAATATATTTATTCGTTATGTTGTAGCCTTTGATCTCTGTTTCGTACCCGTCTACTTTGTCTTCTGTTA
Source organism: Gemelliphila sp. 1F1 (assembly GCF_056897515.1). Taxonomy (NCBI): domain Bacteria; kingdom Bacillati; phylum Bacillota; class Bacilli; order Caryophanales; family Gemellaceae; genus Gemelliphila; species Gemelliphila sp. 1F1. Next base: position 21,268 of record NZ_JBXHBE010000007.1, on the reverse strand, counting down.
TTGTGTAGTTAATTAGTTTTCCTTCTTTGTATTTAGGTAGGTTTGTAAATGTATATTTCCAGTTGTCTTTTTCGCTTACTTCTTTGTTTTGAACTATTTGTCCATCTGCCAGTAAGTTTACTTTGATTTTATCTGGACGTTTTCCATCTTGGTTGTTGTTGTCTTTCCAAGTTTTTTCTCCAGTTATTTGTGTTAATTCTGGTGTATATTTGTTTGTTATGTTGTAATCTTTTATTTCTGTTTCGTACCCATCTACTTTGTCTTCTGTTATTGTGTAGTTAATTAGTTTTCCTTCTTTGTATTTAGGTAGGTTTTCAAATGTATACTTCCAGTTGTCTTTTTCGCTTACTTCTTTACTTTGAACTATTTCCCCATTTGCCAGTAAGTTTACTTTGATTTTTTCTGGGCGTTTTCCGTCTTGGTTGTTGTTATCTTCCCAAGTTTTTGTTCCCGATACTTGTATTGTTTCTGGTGTATATTTGTTTGTTATGTTGTAATCTTTTATTTCTGTTTCGTACCCATCTACTTTGTCTTCTGTTATTGTGTAGTTAATTAGTTTTCCTTCTTTGTATTTAGGTAGGTTTTCAAATGTATACTTCCAGTTGTCTTTTTCGCTTACTTCTTTACTTTGAACTATTTCCCCATTTGCCAGTAAGTTTACTTTGATTTTTTCTGGGCGTTTCCCATCTTGGTTGTTGTTATCTTCCCAAGTTTTTGTTCCCGATACTTGTATTGTTTCTGGTGTATATTTGTTTGTTATGTTGTAATCTTTTATTTCTGTTTCGTACCCATATACTTTGTCTTCTGTTATTGTGTAGTTAATTAGTTTTCCTTCTTTGTATTTAGGTAGGTTTTCGAATGTATACTTCCAGTTATCTTTTTCGCTTACTTCTTTACTTTGAACTATTTCCCCATTTGCCAGTAAGTTTACTTTGATTTTTTCTGGGCGTTTCCCATCTTGGTTGTTGTTATCTTCCCAAGTTTTTGTTCCCGATACTTGTATTGTTTCTGGTGTATATTTGTTTGTTATGCTGTAATCTTTTATTTCTGTTTCGTACCAATATACTTTGTCTTCTGTTATTGTGTAGTTAATTAGTTTTCCTTCTTTGTATTTAGGTAGGTTTTCAAATGTATACTTCCAGTTGTCTTTTTCGCTTACTTCTTTACTTTGAACTATTTCTCCATCTGCCAGTAAGTTTACTTTGATTTTTTCTGGGCGTTTTCCGTCTTGGTTATTCCCATCATCCCATGTTTTCTCACCTGCAATATCAATTACTCGTGTATTGGTAATCGTTGCTTGTAAACAATTCCCATCATTAGCACCAAAAGCATCAACAGGTATTAAACAATGCCCTTGTTTCACTTCTCCACCACTCGCAACATAGCCTGGAACTTGTGTCACTTCTTTAATAGTATAGACAATTTTTTGACCATTTTCAAAAATTGGCAAATCATTCCACAGATATTCCCAGTAATTATTTTCATCTAACGTTTGCGGATTGCCAAAAGCAACACCGTTGGCATACAGTTGTACTTGAACGCTTTGTGGACGTCTTGTATCATCTCCATCTACCCATTCTTTATTAACTGCTAAAGATGTTGTTTTTATTTGATTAATTAAAACATAGCCATCAGATGCATTACCCATTATAATGGCTGGTACGTAATGTTCATCCACGTCTACTTCTCTAATATCGTAGAAAATTTCTTCACCAGTATCTTTATCGTATTTATCTAATCCCGTAAATTTACCAGACCAATTATTGTCTGCTGATAAAATTAACACTTTACCATCAACCGGCATATTATCTGCATATAACTGAACTTGAACACTTTGTGGACGAACGCCACCTTTATTATTGTTGTCATCCCATTCTTTTCTTACTGGAATTTCTGTTTTGATACGTTTATTTTTTATAGTTTTTATTACTCCTTCTTTTCCTATAGTTACTTTAATTGGCTCTGTTATCTTTTCATACCCTAGAGGTGCCTCTACTTCTTCTATTGTAAATTCACCTTTATTAACTTCATCTGAAGAATAAACCTCAGAATATGCCCTACCATTTTCATCGGTAGTTATTGTAGATGTTTTTCCGCTAGGTGTTGTTATTTTGAATTTTGCTCCTGGAAGTAACTTTCCAGTTTCCTCATCAGTTTTATACAACATTATACGATAACCTGTATCTATAGTTATATTACCTCCTTCAACAATTTTAGAACTTCTCGTCACTATATGTTCAGTCTTTGTAGTATCTTTTCCAATAGTTAAAGGTTTTCCATCTCCTGTTACTTCTATTTTATTACCTACTATAGATCCATCAGCAGGAGATGTTGTTTTATAAAATACATTGTACGATGCTGGTTTTCCATTCACCAATCTTTTATTAGCATTCAGAATAGTAAGAGTGTATTCTGTATAAGATTTGTTATACTCTATTGTGTAATCTATATCTCTTTTTAATTCTATCCTATTTTGTAAATTTAATGTAGAGTCAAATGCTCCAGCTACTACAGAAAATTTCTCTGGAATATGTTGCATAGGAGCATACGAATCTAATATTTGATCTTTTAATACTATTTTATCATAAGAAGATTGATTAGTATTTACACGTAAAATCCACGAATGAGCGTATTCCCCTTTTTTACCTAAAATTTTAGAATCATAAGGATCTTTTGTATTTAATATACCGCCAAATTTTATAAAATTTTCATTTTTTATTCCTTCTGTATAATCTGATTTTTCTCTTTTCAGAATTTTAATAGTATGATTAATAGGTTTTATAGTTTCTGATACCTTGTAATTAATCTCTTTTCTTTCTATAGTTTCACTGCTATTAAAATCTGTATAGAAAGTTCCTTTAACATCTTGAACTTGTACTCCACCTTTTTTCTTTAAATACTCAGATAAATTTTTTAATGTTACTTTTACTGTTCCACCTTTACCTTGTCCTAGTGAACTCTGAGTAACTACTGCCGTCCCAACTTCTAAATTAGTAGTACTATCTATAAGCGGAACAGTCGCCCCATCATTAACATTAAATGGTGATGGGATAGTAAAAGTGAAATAGTCACCATCATTTAATTTTCCATCATATTTTTTCAAGTCAAAAGATGTTTCATATCTATAAGACTTATTTTCATAAAGTTTATACTCTCCATTTTCATCTGGTGTTAAAGGTTTCCCCTCGGAAACATCTAAAATATTAATTCCAGAAATTACATTACTTAATTCTTTAGCTGTCGTCCCCTCATTAGCTTTCACTACATTTGCTGAAAGGATTATAGTTGATAAAATCAATAAAAATACAACTATTTGATTAATCAATTTTTGAATCAATTTCATGATTCCCTCCAAAAAAATTTATTTGTTTGATGTATAAAATAACTAAATTAATAAAATATAGATTATATTAATGTTACACTATTGTTATACATCAAAGTATATTTTAATAAGAAAATATCTAAGTGTCAAGAAATTATAAATATATTAAATATAAAATAAATAAAGATAATTAATTATTATTTTATATTACTTTGAAATCAGACACCCTATATATATATATATATATATATATATATATATATATATAGGGTGTCTTTTAAATTAAACTAAAATTAATAATAATATAAAAATATTTTCTTTTGTGATTAATACCTCTGTTATATTACATTTTATTAAAAATTATAAGAATTATATACTATATTTTAAATTTTTTAAAAATTAACAGTTAGTTTTTTTACAGTTTTCTAATAAAATAAAAGGTAGAATACAGTAATGTGTATTCTACCTTTTATTTTATTTATTTTCTTCTGACTTATTGTCGCCTATTGCAACTTCTACTGTAGATTGTTCATCTTGTTGCTCTTTGTTTTCTTCTTCCTTAGCTTCTTTTTCTTTGGCTAATTCTTCATAATATTTTTTATTTACTATTTTATCTAGTTTTTCTGCCGTTTCTTCGTCTAATTCATTAGGCATTTTACCAAATTCAAATAGTGATACAATTTCTTTTCTATCAATAGTTTCTACTTTCATTAAAGTTTCTGCTATTAAAGCTAATTTATCTTTGTTAAGTTCAATTAAATTTAACACTTTGTTATAATTTTCCGAAACTATTGTTCTTACTTCGTTATCAATTTCTTTTAGTATTTCTTCTGAATAATTTCCTATACTTGATAACTGACGTCCTGTATAAGGATCGTTATAAGGGAATTGTAATGTTCCTATCTTATTACTCATTCCATATTCTGTAACCATTGCTCTAGCAATAGCAGTTACTCGCTCTAAGTCATTGTGAGCTCCAGTTGAAATTTCATTAAAGAATATTTGTTCTGCTGCTCTACCTCCTAACAATCCACAGATTTTATCTGTTAAATCTGTTTTTGTCATAAAGTATTTCTCTTCTTCTGGTATCATTAGGTTGTAACCACCCGCATCACCACGTGGAATTATTGTAACTTTTTGTACTTTGTCTGCACTATCTAAGACCATACCAACAATAGCATGTCCTGCTTCATGGTACGCTACTAAACGTTTTTCTTTTTCTGTATAAACTCTACTACGTTTAGCAGGTCCGCCTATCACTCTATCCATCGCTTCATCTAAATCTTGTTTATCAATTTCTGATTTATTTTCTCTAGCCGCTAGTAAGGCCGCTTCGTTTAATAAGTTAGCCAAATCTGCTCCTGAAAATCCTGGAGTTTTTTCTGCAATGCTACGAAGTTCTACTGATTTTGCCAGAGGTTTATTTTTTGCATGTACTTTTAATATAGCTTCACGACCTTTAACATCTGGTGTCGATACTTTGATTTGTCTGTCAAAACGACCAGGTCTTCTTAAAGCACTATCAAGAACGTCTGCACGGTTAGTAGCAGCTATAACAATAATACCTTTATCTCCTTCAAAACCGTCCATTTCTACTAGTAATTGGTTAAGAGTTTGTTCACGTTCATCGTTTCCTCCTCCTACACCACTACCACGTTTTCTACCTACTGCATCTATCTCATCTATAAAGATAATACAAGGAGCGCTCTTCACTGCTTCTTTGAATAAATCTCTAACACGACTAGCTCCAACTCCAACAAACATCTCTACGAAGTCTGAACCTGATATAGAGAAGAATGGGACCTTAGCTTCTCCAGCTACCGCTCTAGCTAATAATGTTTTACCTGTTCCTGGAGGTCCCTCTAATAATACTCCTTTAGGAATTTTTGCTCCCATTTTCGTAAATTTACGATGATCTTTTAGGAATTCTACCATTTCTGCTAATTCTTGTTTTTCTTCGTCAGCTCCAGCAACATCTTTAAATGTTACTTTAGCTTCTCCGCCCTCAACTTTTTTAGCTTTGGATTTTTGGAAATTCATCATCTTTCCGCCACCTTGCATTTGTCCCATAAACATAAATAGCACACCTATCATTATTAAAAATGGTAGTATACTTCCAGCAAGGCTAAGAAGCATATTAGTTTTTTCTGCTTCTTTGGCTTCGACACTATTTATCTCATTTTTCTTAATCTTTTCATAAAGAGCATCGTTTAAACTAGAGTCTGTAGTTAATGTTGTTGCCACAAAATTTTTGCCACTATCTTTGTAAGTACCTCTTATTGTGTAAGTAGCCTTATCTTGTGACGGTTGTATTGTTACATCTTTTAATTCATTGTTTTCTATTTTCTGAACTAATTCAGAATATTTTATCGTCTCTGTTACAGAAGTTAAATCTTTTTGGAAAAATGCCCACATACCAACTGATAATATTAACATAGCTATTATAGCTAAGGTTGGTCTTTGACGTCTATTATTCATATAATTAGTTGTCCTCCTTATTTTTCACTATCTATTTATATTATATATTTCTTCTTTTAAAACCCCTATATATGGAAGATTTCTATATTTTTCTTCGTAGTCTAAACCATAACCTACCAAAAATTCATTTGGAGAAATAACTCCGATATAATCTGCTTGAATATCTACTATTCTAGTTTCTGGCTTATCTACCAAAGCTGCACAAGCTACACTTTTTACATTTCTCTCTTTTAAATATGTAATTAAATGTTGTAATGTACGTCCTGTATCAACTATATCCTCAATTACTATGACATCTCTATTCTCTAAATCCATAGTAACGTCTTTTCTTAAGATGATACTCCCTGTTGATTCTGTGCCTCCGTGATAGCTAGCAACATCTATAAAATCAGTAACGACATGAATATCTAGTTGTTTCATTAGTTCCGCCATAAAAGGTAACGCTCCTTTTAATGTACAAAGTAATACTGGCTCTTTTTCTGAATTTTTGTAGTCTTCTGTTATTTGTTCAGCTATTCTTTTTGTAGCAACAACTATTTCTTCATGACTAAACAACACTTTTTCTATATCTTTTAATAAATTTTCCACTTTTTTATCCTTTCATCAATTTTATATAATATTGGTATTTTTTATTTCCTATACCTTTATTTAATCCAAGTACACCTATAATATGACCTTTGGAACTTCTTACTACTGGTAGTTTATCTCGCAAATCTCTTGGTATTTTTTCGTCAATAAAAAGGCGTGATAATTTTTTCGTTACTTTGCCCCTTTTTAGAGTATCACCTATTTGCCTTGTCGTTATCAATAGTGGAAAATCTGTGCTATCAATCCCTAACTCAGCTTCGTCATTTTGTTCGGATACTTGTATTTTATTTTCAAGAAAATTATAGACTTTACTCCCCTCTATATCTTCTTCTATAATTTCTATCTTATCATTATACCACTTTTTTTCGATTTTACATATAGCTATACTTTGATATTCTTTGATTATTTTAATATTTTCTTTCAAATCATAACTTTTTGTACCAAAACTTTTATCCAAACTATTAATTGCAGCAAAAATTGCTTTTCTACTTACATCAAAAATTTTTAAATAATTGTTTAATATATAGTTTATTGCTAAATATTTTTCTATATCTTCTAGTTTTTGAAAATACTTATAAGGAACGCTAGCTTTATTTTTTTCTATAACTATAATTTGATTAACTAATTTCTCTATATTTTTTTTTACTATATTGTTCAAACTTCTATAATACTCAGCAAAATTAATAATATTGTCAAAACTATTGTTATTAACACCATCCAAGAGCGGAACTATTTTATGTCTAACATAGTTTCTTGTATAATCTGTATCAAGGTTGCTAATATCTTCATAATAAGTTAAATTATGTTCTTTCGCATAATTTTCTATATTTTCTTTTTTTTCATCAAGTAAAGGTCTAGTTATTATCAAACCATTAATTAAATTTTGTTCAACTATATCTAAATTATAGTCTATAGCTCTTCCTGATAACAATCTTAGCAAAATATTCTCTACATTATCATTTTTATGATGAGCAGTCAATACTCTTTTTACATTAGCTTCTTTTGAAAATTTTGCAAAAGCGTTATAACGTAATTCTCGTGCTAACATTTCTTCAGAAATATGACTATTCTTAGTTAGCTTATTCATATAAAGTTTTTCTTTATATATTTTTACACTATTTGCCAAACATAACTTCTCAACAAATTTTTCTTCCTCATTAGACTCTTCTCTTAAACCATGATTAATATGAAAAACTACTAGGTTATTATAACTATCTTTATATTCATTAATTAGTAGATGAAATAATACGATAGAGTCCACTCCCCCAGACAATGCCAAAGCTATATTTTCATCTTGATTCCACATAACATTAATTTTCATCTAATAAACCTCGCTCTTTTACTCTAGCTACTAAGTTATTAAATTGTTTTGTTTTGATTTCTAAATCTTGAACTATATTTTCTACAAAATTCTCAGGAACATCCAATATAATTTTACTATTCTCTTCTCTTGATTGTTGTTTTTCACTTATCTTAATTTTATTCTTTTTAACCGATATTTTTAAGTTACCGATATTTTTCAATTTTTTCAAATCTGTTAGCGTTGTTCTACTTTTTGTAATTGGATTATCAACGTCATCTTTGATTTTTTTATTATTTTTTGTTTCTACTACCTTTTCTTTAACCTTTTTCTGCTTATTAGTATCATTTACTAATTTTTTTTCTTTATGTTCTTCTTTTTTTCTATTTTTTTCTTTTTTATTTGATTTTTTATTATCTTTAGTGTTATCCTTGGTATTTATTTCTTTTTGAGTCAAAGTATAGTAATTTTCTTTTTTAAACAGTACTGTCGCTTTTATTACATATCCTATACTAAATATATCGGTTAGTTTTTTTTTCTTTGAAATATGCATATTTTCTTTAGCCAAGAAACCAGTATCGCCATTAGAAAGTTTCATAGTTAAACCATTATTCTCAACTTTTGTTACTATTCCCTCGATTAACATTCCTTTAGTTAAACTCAAATTATCACCTCTTATTACAAGCAAATACTAACTTCATATTATATCATACTACTATTAAACAAGCAAAACATCAAAAAATTCTAAGATTACTGTTTCATGTGAAAAGATAAGTCGATAATTGTATTTTATTCTAAAATTTATAATAGTATAACAAAAGAAGAGAAATTTTTACTTTCTCTTCTTTAATATTATTTATTTTTTAATAACCATTCGTGTTCTTTAGCAAATATTCTCTCTGTCCACGGATTATTTTCTAAATGCGGTATCATCCAAACATAATACATTCTATATCCTGGTGCAGTAGCTTGTGGATGCACTAAACCTCCAGGAATATATGCCACACTATTACTTTTTACTACTGCGGCTTTGTCTCCTATTACCGAAACCCCAAAACCACTAGGATGATCAAATTTAAAGTAATAAACTTCTGGTTGTGGATGATGATGTGGAGGATAGCTATTCCATCTACCAGTATAACTAAGAACTTCTCCTAAAACCATATTAGAATATGGTGCAGTATTGTAATCAAATATAGTTCTTATTATTCTTTTTGATGTAGAGTTATATTCATCTACTCCTGCTACTATTTGTTCAACATCTTCAGGTGCATAATATTTAGTATCAAATATTTTTTCATTTTCTTTTTGTTGTACTAAAATTTCTGAATTGCTGTTAGCTGAAATTACAACTTTAGTTTGTTTAGGTACGTGCAGACAGTAAGGATTATCTGTAAATACATCTTTTCTCGACATATTTTTTGTTTGTCCGCTATAATCTAAAGTAACATTACCTGTTATTAATAATATTGCACTTTCTTTATTATCACTATAAATTTCTATTATTTCTTCTTTATATAAAATATAACTATAAACATCCATTAGCATATCTTTGTGATTATTTTCATCACAAATTATGTTACGACCTTTTTTTAAATCTATATTTGCAAACATAAATATACCTCTTTGTAACTAAAATTTATTAGTTCTATACTGAGCTGTTACTACTTTTTTGTGTGTGTAAAAATCTACGGCATCTTTTCCGTTACAATGTAATGTCCCATAGAATGAATCTTTCCACCCTGAGAATGGGAACCAAGCTATAGGTGCTGGTACTCCTAAATTCACACCTAACATTCCAGCATCAATATTTTCTCTAAAATATCTTATTGCTGCAGCATTGTTCGTGAACAGACAAGATCCATTAGCAAATCTTGATTTATTAGCTAAATCTACCGCTTCCCTTATTCCAGAAACTCTTACTATAGACACAACTGGAGCAAATATTTCATCTTTCCATATTGTCATATTGTTATTGACATTATCAAAAATAGTAGGTGCTACAAAATATCCTTTTTCTGGAATATTTTCTCTTCCATCACGAACTAATGTCGCTCCCTCTTCAACACCTTTTTCTATATAACCAAATATTCTAGTTTGTGCTGCTTTATCTATTACTGGTCCTAAGAATACATCTTCTTCTAGTCCATTTCCTATTGATAATTTGTCTGCTTCTTCTTTTAATCTAGCTATAAATTTATCTGCAATTTTATCTTCTACTGCTATTACTGCTGCTGCCATACAACGTTCTCCAGCTGAACCAAACGCTCCTCCTATAATTTTTGGCATAGCATCATCCAAATCAGCATCTTCAAGAACTATTAAATGGTTTTTGGCTCCTGTTAATGACTGAACTCTCTTCATATTTTTAGAACCTTCTTGATATATGTATTTACCTACTGGTTCACTCCCTACGAACGATATTGCTTTGATATCTTTATTCTCTATAATTCCATTAACTACATTGTGAGAACCAAACACTATATTAAGTACACCTTTAGGGAATCCTGCTTGTTCCACAAACTCCACTATTTTTTCTATAAGTAACGGTGTTTTTTCTGAAGGTTTTAGGACTACTGTGTTTCCACACGCTAAAGCCATAGGAAACATCCAAAATGGAACCATCATAGGAAAATTAAATGGTGTTATACATCCTATTACACCAATTGGATATCTATAATTTGCTATTTCTACATCTGTAGCAACTGTTGCCAAAGAATCTCCCATATAAGAAGACACTACTCCTGCTGCATTTTCTACATTTTCTATCCCTCTTCCTACTTCTCCAATAGCTTCTTTTAGGTTTTTACCGTGTTCTAACGTTATCAATCGTGCTAATTCTTCTTTGTTTTCTTCTAAAATGTTTTGTAACTTGAATAACATTTTTGTTCTTCGCAAAATAGATACTTTACTCCAAGATTTGAATGCTTCTTGAGCTACTTCTGCAGCTTTATCTAATTCTTCTTTACTTGATAGTGGTACTCTTGCTATAATTTCTTCTGTAGCTGGATTAGTAACATCCAAAAATTCTCCACTTGTACTTTCTACCCATTCTCCGTTAATATAATTTTTTAAAATTTTTACCATATTTATAATCTCCTTTTATTTATTGTATATATTGGCATTTTGTACAGCTTGCTCTATTTCTTCTAACGTCGGTAAATTTTCTGAACAAGAATGACTTCCTATATTTATTGAAGCTGAAGCACTAGCAAAATGAAGTGATTTTTCTAATGAATATCCTTTTAACAAGCAAGTAATAAACGCCGAACCATGTGCATCTCCACCACCAAATGATTTCAACACTTTGGCAGGATAAGATGGTACATTGTATGTATTATTCTCACTATCAAATGCTGATGATCCTTTTTTACCGTGTTTTATTACTACTATTTGTGCAACACCTTCTTTAATCCAATAATTTGCTATTTGTTCATCGTCTAGTAAATTATGACCTAACAGTAATCCTGTTAATTCTAGCTCTTCTCTTGATCCAATTATAATATCAGAGTTTTTTGCTACTGTGCTATAGTATATGCTGATTTCGTCTTTATTTCTCCAATTATACTCTCTATAATCCACATCAAAAACAATTTTTACTTTATTCTTTCTAGCCAACATCATTGCTTTTAGTGCCGCTTCTCGTGATGGACTTTGCGCTAACGAAGTCCCTGAAATAAGCAATATTTTAGATTTTTTTATATATTCTTCATTTACATCTTCTACTGATAACTTCAAATCTGCGGCTTCATTTCTATACATTAAGATACTTGATTCTGTTTCTGATTTCATTTCTGTAAATGTTAACCCTAGTTTTTCTACACCTTTTGAGCGTACAATATTACTCGTATCAACATTTTCAGATTTTAACTTATCTATAACAAACGTTCCAAATTGATCGTTAGAAACTTTGCCTATAAAACCAACATTATTACCTAATCTTGATAATCCGATAGCTAAATTTGCTGGTGATCCTCCTAAATACATATTAAAAGACTTTGTTTTATCAAGAGTTCTATTAATTTCGTTAGGATTTAAGTCTATTGTAACTCTACCAAAACAAATAACATCTAATTCTCTATTTTTTTCTAATTCTAAATAATTACTCATAACTTTACTCCTAATATTTTCTTGCTTCTTTTAATTTATTTTCTTTTGCATTGTACGCGTCCAACACTTCTTGTTTATTAGATGTACTAGACACTCCGATATTCCACCAAGAATCATAACCTCTCGTCATAGTTTTTGGCAAAACTTTAATATCTATTAATGTAGATTTTTCGGATTTTTTACTTTTTTCTAATGCAATTTTTAATTCTGATATATTATTAACTCTATGCACGTCCGCTCCGTAACCTTCTGCTACTTTGGCATAATCCACATTCATTATTTGATTATTCTTATCTCTAAATTCACAGAAGTAAGAATCACTTCCATTACCCATTTGTAAATTATTTATACAACCAAAACCAGAATTGTCTAAAAGAATTACATTTATTTTGTAACCATACTGAATAGAAGTTAATAATTCAGAATGAAGCATATTAAAACTTCCGTCACCTAACAACGCATAAACTTCTCTACTAGGTTCTGCCATTTTGACACCTAAAGCTCCATTAATTTCATAACCCATACAAGAATAACCATATTCCAAGTTATAAGAATTGTAACTATAACTATTCCATAATTTTTGAACATCTCCTGGAATTGATCCTGCTGCTGCGACCATTATCGCATCTTTGTCTATAGAATCATTAATTGCTACTATAACATTACTTTGTGGTAATTCTGTCTTAAGATTATCAACATATTCGTTAAAAATATCTTGACTAAAATGACCATCTATTTCTGCCTTAAAGTTTTCTTTATCAAAAGAAATATTAGATAGTCTATTTCTTTCTATATTCCACTTTTCTTTTAGTTCTTGCAAATAATTGTTAGAATAATCTGTTGTATAGTCTTCTAAATTATCAAGTAGTTCTAACAAATACTCTCTAATATCCGCAACTATGCTAACTCCATCAAATTTATAACTTTGCATTCTACTTAAATTAACATTAATAAATTTTTGTGCATTTTTGAATTGTGATTTTGAGCAAGTAGTAAAATCTGTATACCTAGTCCCTAATCCTATTATTAAATCAGCATTTTGAACAACTTCATTTGCTGCAGAAGTACCTAATATCCCATTACCTCCCAAGTAATTTTTGAAGTCAGACAATATTGTAGACTTTCCTGCGTGGGTTTCTACTAAAGGTATATTATATTTTGTTGATACAACTAACAACTGATCTGTAGCCTCAGAATATTTCGCTCCTCCTCCTACTAGAATTACTGGTCTCTTAGAATTTTGAATAACATCTATAGATTGCAATACTTCTCTAATACTTGGCTTTCTTCTATCTACGTAATGTACTCTTTTTACAAAAAATTCTTCTGGATAATCATAACTTTCTCCCTCAACATCTTGTGCCAAACAAATAGTTACTGGCCCTGTTGTTGCAGGATTAGTTAAAGTCTCAAAAGCTCTGAGTAAACTACTCATAATTTGCTCAGGTCTAGTTATCCTATCCCAAAATTTAGACACTGCTCTTAATGTATCATTAGTCGTTAATGTCAAGTCATCTTCTCTTTCAAATTGTTGCAATACGGGATCAGGCTGTCTTGTTGCAAATGTTTCTCCTGGGAGAAGCAGTACAGGTATGTTATTTGCTATTGCTACTCCTGCTGCTGTAACAAAGTTAGCAGCTCCCGGCCCTACAGAACTAGTACAAGCAAAAATTTGTTTTCTCTTTTTTTGTTTTGCAAATCCTATGGCAGCTAGAGCCATTCCTTGTTCATTTTTGCCTTGATAAACTTTCAAGCTGTGCTCCTCATCTTGTAACGCTTGTCCAATACCCAAAACATTACCATGGCCAAATACGTTAAATATCCCCTCTACAAATTTAATTTCTTCACCATCTACACTTATATATTGATTATCTAAAAATCTTATAAGTGCTTGCGCTGTCGTTAATTTAATTGTACTCAAAATATTACCTCCTATTAATTTAACCAAAACTTTATAAAAATATACTCATCTTTTAATAATATTCTAGCATATATTTTTTATATTGACAAGCTTTTCATAATAATCTTTAAGTTATATGAATAAATTTCTTAATTTATAAACAAAAAAAGTATTATAAAATTAAAACCATTAATTTTATAATACTTAATAATTCAGTTTTTTGTTTCACTTAATTCAATATTTTTGGAAGATAAAAATATTTTAAATTCATCATCATCCAACTTATCCGTTATTATCATTTTAAAATCAGTTAATGCTGCAAAAGTTATAAATCCTGTTTTATTAAATTTTGAACTATCTACTAATAAGAACCTTTCACTTGCTTTAGTTATAATTTTACTTTTTAGTTCGTATTCTTCTAAAGTTGCGTTCATAGCTCCATTTTCTACAGAAACACTTGTTGCTGCCATAAACGCTTTTTTTACATTCACTCTATCTAAAATAGAATATGTACCTATCTTTACAAAAGAGTTAGTTCTTTTTCTATACGCATTACCTGAAATTATTATCTCTACATTAGGAAATGTTATAGCTGTGTTCAGAACAGGAATGCTATTTGTTACTATTTTAAGATTTATATCATTATCCAAATAATTCAAAATCGCACTTGTTGTCGTTCCAGAATCAATATAAATTGTATCTCCATTTTTTATATATTTTGCTGCTTCTTTAGCTATACTAATTTTTTCTGCTTTATTTAATGCATCTCTTTTTTCTATATCTACTAAGACATCATTTTTATTTAGATGGATACTTTTCTTTGATTCAACTCCCCCATACACCTTTGTTATTACATCTTTTTCTAGCAATACTTTTATATCTCTTCTAATAGTGTTCATAGAAACTTGAAATTTATCCTCTAATTCACTTAAAGAAACCTTTTTGTTAATATGGATATACTCTTCAATTTCATCTATTCTTTTTGATTTCATTAACTCACTCACCTCACTTGTTCTAAAAATAGTATACACTTTATAGCATTGTATCATTTTATAAGTATTCTTTCAATTAATTTCAGAATAAAATATACGATTTAATAAGTTAAGAGTGAGTATAATTAACTATTCTAAAACTCACTCTTAAATTTAAAATATTAAATTATATTTCTACTATTTTGTTTTCTTCTAATGATTTTTTGCACATTAAAGCTACTTTAGTAGCTATTAAACCATCATAAGCAGTAACTTTAGGCTCTTTGTCTTCTTTTATACATCTGACAAAATGCTCTATTTCACTAATAAATGCCTGTTTAAATCTTTCTGGAAAACTAGAACTACAATGTCTTTTTACACCACTATTATCAAATATTGTTACCATATTTTTTTCTGGAATTGGTGCTATTCTTAGCCATCCCTTTGTTCCCATTATTTCTGTTTCTACTTGGTATCCGTGTGGAGCATTTCTTCCTGCTACTAAATGTATCATTATTCCATTATCTAGTTGTGCTTGAGCTATACCTGTTTCTAGTTCTCCTACATTATCAAGTTCTGGTTTGGCAAAGTTTGCTCCAGTAGCCCAAACTCGTTTGAATTCTCTTCCTGTTAACCATCTTATTACATCTATGTCATGAATAGACATATCATGATAGATACCACCACTATTACTATTTTTTGCGAATTTTACAAATGTGTCTAGTCCGCTAGATGGATCTATTCCATACGCTCTTATATAAGTAATTTCTCCTATATCTCCATTATCAATAATTTCCTTTGCGTATAAATAATCTTCATCAAATCTTCTCATAAATCCTAATTGAAATTTTGTTTTAGATTTATTTTTATTTATTACTTCTAGAACTTCTTCTATCTCATTTGTAGTAAGTCCTAAAGGTTTTTCTGCAAATGTATGAACACCTTTTTCTATTGAATATTTGACCATACTAGGTCTAACATCAGCTCCCGCAACTACGAATACTAAATCTAACTTAGCTTCATCTATCATATTTTCAAAATTAGTATATGTTTCTTCTACTAATAGTTTTTCCTTTGCATAAGTTAATTCTTCTTCGAAAACACTACATGCTGCAACTAATTTTATGCTGGGTATATTGTTTACTATATTTTCAGCATGTGTTCTTCCCATTCTTCCTAATCCTACTATGCCCGCTCTCATATTAATATACCTCTATTTAAATTTTCTATAAAATTCTGGTTTTTCTATTAAATCTATACTTTCTGTCTGTCCTGTTTCTTGGGATTTAATACAAGCATCAGAAGTTACCGCCGAAATATAACCATCCCATGAACTAGGACCAGATAATTCCATATTTGAATTTAATCTATCTGCTATATCTTGAAACTCAACGTCGTAAGCTGCTATAAATCGTTCCTTCCAATCTGTCAAAATATCTGTACTTCTTTTAGCTCCTTTACTAAGAGTTACACTAGGTACAGCTGGTAATTGTATCATCCCGTTTTCTCCCACTACATCACAAGTTATATCATACCCATAAGCATTTACAAATACTTCTGTTACGATATTTACTCCTGATTCTGTTTCAAGAACTATTAATTGTGGATCTTGCAATGGTGTATCATATTGCGCTGTAACTTCTGCTCTTTTCGGAAAATAAACTTTTGCTGTTTTATACTCTTCGCCTAATAGCCAATGTACTATTTCTATTTCGTGAATAAATGTTTCTACTATTGCTTGTGAACTTACATAATTTTTCGGTTGCGACAAGTATGTGTTGTAATGGCGACAGTGTAACATTAATGGTTGCCCAATTTCTCCAGAATCAATGTATTCTTTTAATTTCATATATCCAGGATCATATCTTCTCATAAATCCTACTTGTAACATTCTTTTTCCTGTTTTTTCTTCTGCTGTCATAACTTCCAAACATTCCTGAGCGGTCATAGCCAAAGGTTTTTCTACGAATACGTATTTTCCTGCATTAAGTGCTGCTATTGCCACCTCTGCGTGAAGTTGATTTATTGCTGTAACTACTACTAAATCTATATTTTCATCATTTACTAATTCTTGATAAGAAGAAAAACTTGTTGCATTTAAGTTATATTTAGTAATTAAATCCTGTCCTCTATTTTCAATAACGTCATATACTCCGCTAACCTCCATACCAGATACTCTATTTTGTATTCTATTTAGGTGATCTTCTCCTATTTTTCCTAAACCTACTATTCCTACTTTAATCATTGACTATACTCCTTTAAATATATTTTCTAAGCGTCTGCATATAATTATATCCTTTTATAGCATATTCAAGAGGATTTGCTATTTTTGGATCTTGCTCTGCTTCTACTACTATCCAACCCTTATAATTAATACCTAATAGAAAATCATAAACTTCCTTATAGTTTATACAACCATCGCCAGGCACAGTAAAAATTCCATGTAAAAATGAATTTAAAAAACTCATATCTTCTTTTATAGCTTCGTTTAATTTTTCCAAGCGTACATCTTTAAAATGTACATGTCCTATTCTATCGCTAAATTCTTTTAACAAAGGCATATACTCTCTATCAGAAACAAAAATATGACCCGTATCATATAATAAATAAACCTTACTACTATCCGTTAAATTCATTAATTTTCTAGTTTCTTCTAAAGTTTGCACACCTGTTCCCATATGATGATGATAACAAAGTTTTAAATTAAAGCTATTAGCTATTTCTCCTAGTTCATTTAGTCCAGATGCCAATATTTTAAATTCTTCATCACTGTATATAGGTTTTTTAGTATAAACACAAACATCTGTTAAACCTTGTATACTTTGACTTTGTTCGGAATAAACAGCTACGTCAGCTCCTACTTTATTCAAAAAATCACAATGTTTAATAAAATCTTCTTTAACTCTTTCTAATCCATCTTTCAAAATATATCCACTAAACCATTGTGCCGCTATTTTCATATTTCTTAAAGCCAACTCTTTATTTAATTCATCTGGGCAATTTGGGTAACACCCTCCTATTTCTGTACCTTGAAATCCTGCTATTTTTGCGTCACTTAATATTTGTTTATAAGTATTCTCTTTCCCTATTTCTGGAATATCATCATTTCTCCACCCTATAGGCGCTATTCCATATTTAATATTGTTCACTTCGTAAGCCATCGTTGTATCTCCTTTTTGCATATTATGATTTTGGTATGTTTTGATATAGTTTTGATTATCTAATAAAAATTATACATTCAAATTAAAACGTTGTCAACAGTATATTTTTTTTATTTTTATATAAACAGCTGTAAAAGTTGTTTTCATCATTAAATTTTGTTATATCACACTATTAAAATATTTAAAAATTATATTTTTTAAGTTGCAAACGTTGACAATGTTGTTTTTTTAATTTATTATATAAATATAAATAAAGATTATATTTTGATGATATTTTGATTATTTTTTCATCATTATATAAATTTAATTTCATTTTAATTTTTATAGGAGGGTATAATTATGGGAATTTTTTCAGTAATTTCTTTTTTACTTATTATTACGGTTGTAGCTTTTTATGCATACAAAAAAAGTACTAGCAGTGTAGATAGCTCTAACGAGGAAGGATATTTTCTTGGTGGGCGTAGCTTGACAGGATTCGCTATTGCCTCTACAATAATTATGACCAATCTTTCTACCGAACAAATAGTAGGTCAAAATGGTCAATCATTCAAAGTCGGTATGGAGGTTATGGCGTGGGAAGTTACAGCAGCGATAACTCTGGTTATTCTAGCATTAGTATTTTTACCTAGGTACTTTAAATATGGAATAAATACTATTTCCGATTTTATAGAAGTGAGATATGATACTTTTACTAAACGCCTTGTTTCTATTCTATTTATGTTCACATACATAACTTCATTCTTGCCAGTAGTTTTATATTCTGGAGCTCTTGTATTTAATAAAATTTTTAGAGTAGATCAATTACTTGGGATATCTAGCTCTGCAGCTGTGGTATTAATATCTTTATTCATAGGAACAATCGGAATAATATACTTAATTCTAGGAGGTATGTCTTTAGGGGCTTACAGTGATACTATCTATGGTGTAGGTTTAATATTAGGTGGACTAGCAATTCCTGTTATAGGGTTAATAACTCTCGGAAACGGTAATTTTTTCTCAGGTCTTGACTATATAGTAGAACATAGCCCTGAAAAACTTAATTCTATTGGTGCTATTGATTCAGAAATAGTTCCTTGGCCTACTTTATTCTTTGGTATGCTATTTAACAACTTATTCTTCTGGTGTACTAATCAAATGATTGTCCAAAAAGCATTAGCTGCTAAAGATTTAAAAGAAGCTCAAAAAGGTGCTCTTACTGTAGGATTTTTCAAAATATTTGGAGCATTGTTCTTAGTATTCCCAGGTATATTAGCATTCAATATGGTTGGAGATAAAGTTACAAATCCTGATGATGCTTATCCTACATTAATAGTAAATATCTTACCAGAGTGGGCATTCGGTATATTTGGAGCCGTAATATTTGGAGCAATACTTAGTTCATTTGTAGGATCTCTTAGCAGTACTGTTACGTTATTTACATTAGATATATATAAACCTTTATTTGGTAAAAACAAAGATACTAAACAAATTACACGTATCGGTAGATTAGTAACTATTGCAATCGGGGTTCTAACAACTATAATAGCTCCTTTTATAGCATTATTCCCACAAGGATTATACGCAGTAGTTCAAGAATTTAATGGTGTTTATAACATGCCTTTATTAGTATTAGTTTTAGCAGGATTCTTTGCCAAGAGAGTTTCTGCTGCTGGTGCTAAATGGACATTCTTCATACACATTCTGCTGTACGGTTTATCAAAAGTGTATTTAACAGACATTCATTTCTTATATGTTCTTAGTGTGCTATTCTTCTTAGACTTACTAATACTTATGACATTTAGCAAATATGGTAAAACTGAGCATTTCGACTTTAATCAATACAATAGTGGTCTAAATCTAACACCTTGGAAACATAGATATATTGTAGGTGCAATTGTTGTTATAACAGTTGTTGCTACTTATATACTATTCTCTCCATTAGGTCTTGCAAAATAATAATATAAATGTGAGGTAATAATATGAAAAAAGTAATTTTAATATGTAACGCTGGAATTTCAAATAGTCTTCTTGTAAAACACATTCAAGAAGCTACAAAAGAAAAAAATATACAATTAGATGTAAGTTCTACTCCTGTACTAAGTTGCAAAGATAAAGTAGAAAATATTGATTTAGTATTACTAGCTCCTCAAGTGGCTCATAAATTAGAAGAAATAAAATCTATAACAAAAAAAAATAATGTAGAAGTTATTAATACTAATGATTATGCCAACGGAGATGGATATGCAATATTAAATCATATCTTAAGCGTACTAGATGAAAAATAATCAAAAAATAAGTTTTAATATAATATCTAATGCAGGAATTGCTAAATCTAAATATATAACTGCTTTGCAAGAAGCTAAAAAAAGAAATTTCGAAAAATCTTATGAATTAATCAAAGATGGAAATTCTTCATTTTTAGAAGCACACAAAGCTCATACAAATTTAATTACTAATATGGCTAGAGGCGAAGATATACATCTAGATTTATTACTAATTCACGCAGAAGATCAGTTAATGAATACAGAAACAATTAAAATACTAATAGAAGAACTTATTCAATTGTATGAATAATAAAAAAACCTTGAAATTTTAGATTTCAAGGTTTTTTATCATTTTATTTAACAATTAGATTTTCTAATTTCTTTTTTCTTATATCTAAAATGCTAAATCCATAATTTTTTAATTTTTCTATTTTCTCTTCATCTGTTAAATTTGATGACAATATAGAATTAATATCTTTTTTTCGTTTTTTTGATAAATAATAATTAAATATTGCAAAAATAAAAGGATTTGTTAACAACAATATTTTCATAACTACTTTTTCATATTCTGGCTTAAATTTCATAAAATAAATAGATAGTATTATTAATAATATTATAAGAATAAAAAATAAAAATATATTCCTTAAAATTAATTTCTTCATAATTATCACCTACTATTAAAACAATATCGTAATTTTAATATATCATACATTATGAATTGGGACAAATTAAAACATATTTTTCTTATTAATTGTTTAATTTTTTCAATTTATCTTCTAAAAATAGTTCTATACATTTTTCAATATCAAGATGCATTCTATCTGCAAGTATAACTAACCACCAAATAGATTCTCCAATTTTATACGGTAATTCGTCATTGTTACTACTAGGCCATCTTCCTTGATTATCCATAGTAAGTCGTCCTACAAGAGCTGCATCTGTCAGAAAAGCAAGAACATCCTCTTCAACAGTCCATTTAGATCCGTGATGCAATTCTTCTAAATTATGGTATAATTCTCTAATTTTAAGAGATTTTTCTTTTATTTCTTTAATATCCATATTGATATACTCCTTTTTTTATAATAAAAAAAGCTCCCCAAGGGAGCTAAAAGTCTGGCAACGTTCTAATCTCGCAGGGCGTAAGCCCAACTACCTTCGACGCTAAAGAGCTTAACTTCTGTGTTCGGTATGGATA
>NZ_JBXHBE010000006.1:0-126716 GCF_056897515.1 Gemelliphila sp. 1F1 | reverse complement strand
CTGGTGGCGATAGCAAAGAGGACACACCTGTATCCATACCGAACACAGAAGTTAAGCTCTTTAGCGTCGAAGGTAGTTGGGCTTACGCCCTGCGAGATTAGAACGTTGCCAGACTTTTAGCTCCCTTGGGGAGCTTTTTTTATTATATTATACTGAGTATAAAAGAAAATATAAATATATAATTTGTATTGTACAAAACAATTTGATAAAATTATAACATAATAAATTTTTCATTGTTGTATAAATTATTAAAATTATAAGGTATTAGATGTTATAGTATCTACATTATTAATTTATTGATTATATAATTATAATTAAATATAAAAATAATTTATATTGTTTATGGAGGTAAGTTAATGTATTTAGAAGATGAAAAAATATTAGATATAACAAAAAAGAATAAACAAAGTATATTAAATGCATTAGAAAAAGTAAATTCAATTTCTAATGATACTAACATTAAAGTTACTTATATTAAAATTTTGAACAACCTTTTAAGATTTAATAAAGCAATAGAAAATTTTTTCTATTCGTCTAAGCCAGGATACAATACAATATTTCAACAAAGAATTGATATGAATGATGATAGTGAACAATTATTTAATAAAATAAAAGCAGAATTAAAGCCTAAATTTAATGAACAGTCTTTTAATTCATCTGAAGCTGAAGAATTTTTTAATATAATTGATAAAGTAGAAAATGATATTTTGGAATTGTTTAAAAATGATACAGAGTATGATTTCAATAATTATTTAATCACTTTGATAAATGATAAAAAGTTAGATGAGTTTATTTGGTTAAATACTATATATAATATTTATAAAGATGGAGATAGTTTAAAAGGGATTGTTAACGATTATAGAACTTTTAATACTATAGATTTTTCTGATTTATATAAAATGTATTTATTTGTAACGGACTACAATGTAAATGAATTACTTTTGACTGATAAATCAGAATACTTAACTAACGAATATCTGCAAGATGTTAATCATTTCTTTGATTATATGTATTCATTAGTTGATGATATGAAAAATTTTGTTGCTAAAGAAAATAAAAAAGATATTTTAAGTTTTTCTAGTAAATTGGCATCTTATACTAATATAAAAACACCGACTAAAGAAGAATTTATAAAAATAACTAATAAATTGTTTGTAGTAATGAGAGATTTATACGAAAATGATAATACAAAATTATTACTTGATAACGTATATCCTATTTTAGTGCGCTCATTTTATGCACCATTAAAAAATGATGACAAGATAAAATACGATTATAATCCTCAATTCATTTATGCATTAGAGTATTTACAAGTAATTATTGAGGTTCTTAGTGATGGCAACGTTCAATAATTTAAATCCTAAGGATTATTATGTAGTATATAATGATTTTTATAATGAAAATTATAACAAAGAATTAAATTTGTTATATTTACCTTTAGTGGAATCTGATGCAATAAAACTATATCAGTTTTTATCTACAAAAATTTTAAATGATAAAAATATGACTAATAACTTATTGCATTTTGATATTATCGATAATTTGGGGTTGGATATTAAGAAAATATTTTTAATTAGAAAAAAATTAGAAGCGATAGGATTATTAAAAACATATTATTGGCAAAATGGAGAAAAGGTTGTTTACGTTTATAAATTATTAAAACCTTTATCTTTTAATGAATTTTTTGAAAATAATTTATTAAGTATATTGTTAAGAAATACTTTAGGAGATTCAAATTATAATTTAATTGTAAATAAATTTAAGCAAAATATAGTGAACTTTAATGAGTTTAAAGAGATAACAGCAAAATTTTCAGAAGTATTTTCTACAGAAAACTTAGATGACTATTCGTTTGATAATATGTCCAAGCGAGTAGAACAAACAGGTCCAAATTTAGATAAATACTATTTTGATTTTAGTAAATTAACTTATTTATTATCGAATAAATATTTAACTGATATTTTGGACAATTCGGAATTGAAAAACAATATTTTAGAATTAGCTCATTTGTATAAAGTTACTCCTAGCGAAATGGCAGATGTTATAGAACATTCAGTTGATAGCACTTCGGGTGGATTAGATATTAATTTAGACGAATTAAAAGATTATTTAGCGCAGTTATTTATTAATGTGAAAAAACAAGATGTCCCAACGTTAAAAAATATGTTGAATAAACATCTTATAAATGATACCTATTCTAAAGATAGGGAATTAAGTCCTTTAGAACAGTTAGCACAAACTATGGATAGCTTAAATTATATAGAATTTTTGAATAAAAAACATAATTTGATTCTTTCTAAAGTAGATGGTAATAATATAAATAAATTAGTAAATAAATATAATTTTTCATCGGGTGTCTTAAATGTCCTTTTGGACTATGCAATAATTGAAAGTAAGTCATCAGGAATACCGAACTTTAATTATTTGGATAAGATAGCAAGTACTTGGTCAAATAAAAGATTAGTAAGTGCATTAGATGCTATGAATTTTGTTAATAGTAATCGTGATAAGATAAGGCAAAATAGAATGAAAAAAACTGAAACTAAAGTGAAAATTAATAATTTATCTACTAATATCCAAGATGTTAGTTATAATTTAGATATTGAAAGTTTTGCTAGAAATAAATTAAATATTATTTTGCCTAATAAAACAATTAATGAGTTGAGCGATATAAAAGAAAAATATGATTTTTCGAATGAAGTAATAAATTATTTGTTAGAGTATTCTATGTCAATAGATTCTAATAAAAATATACCTTCAGCAAATTTTTTGGACACTATCGCATCAAATTGGCATTTAGGAAAAATTCAAAATATAGATGATGCAAAAAAAATTATTAATAATAGAAAAAATAAAAATAATTATAATGCAAAAAATGTTAGAATAATAAAAACGCCAGATTATATTAAGAATCAACTAGATAATTTTGGAAACAATAATACAATAAATAATGATAATAGTAATGATATTAATGATTATGCAGAAGAGTATATGAAATTATTAAAAGAGAAAGGTATTGAATAGTATGAAGAAAGTTACAGACATAACTAGCAAAATTCCTATAAAAAGTAATGTTCAAGATATATTAAAAGATACTATTTTGAAAGATAAGTCAGTTATTGCGTTTATTAATAAATATAATTTGACTTATGATGATATTAATAATAATACTCAAGTTTTTTATGATTACTATTTATCCAAAAAAAATAAAAAAAAAATTATTTACAATCCTAAATTACAATATAAAGATGGAAAAATTTATTTAGTGTATAGTGAAACTGCTGAACAAAAGCGTAATAGAGAAGCTCAAAAATTATCTAATAAAATTAAAACGACATATATTTCTAGAAATATACTAAATTCTAATTTTGCTAATGTTAACAATACAGGGAACAAACTACTTGTAGCAACAGAGTTGATAGATATATGTGATAATATTTTACTTGGTAAAGATGTGCAAGGTCTATATATTTATGGTATGACAGGTATAGGAAAATCTTATTTAATGGGATGTGTATACAACTATTTAAACGACAAAGGTCTTGAGCCAGCAATAGTATATTTTCCAGAATTTGTACGTAAGATGAAAGCTAGTATTCCTAATGGAGAATACAATTATATTATTGATGAGTTACGTCAACAAAAAGTTCTTATAATTGATGATATAGGAGCAGAGAACATAACAGAATTTGTTCGTGATGAAATTTTAGTTCCTATAATAAATTACAGATCTTCAGAAAATTTATTAACATGTTTTACTTCTAATTTATCATTAAAACATTTAAGCAAATTACTATCGACTACTAAAAATACTATTGATGAAACTAAGTCAATGCGTATTGTTGGTCGAATAAATCATTTGGCTAAAGAGGTGTTTTTGGATGCTAAAAATGAACGTGGTATATATTAATAAATTTAAATTAATTATTTAGCATTTTTTGTACTTGTCAAAATAATATTTTTATGATAGAATACAAACTATGATATAAATATTTACGTTAAGGACAAGATATATAAATAAATTATTCAAGAGAGAGTATGGTTGCTGAAAATACTTATAATTCTTTATATGTTACTACCTTTTGGTTGCGTAAAAGAACAGCAAACTTTACTTGCTACAATGAGGAGATATTTTTTATCTCAAAGTTGGGTGGTACCACGAAATTAATTCGTCCCTATGTAAACAGTATGTTTACATAGGGACTTTTATTTTTGTTACTTTAACGATAAATATAATTTTTTATAATAAAAAGGAGAAAGAATATGGTAGTATTAAAATTTCTAGATGGGAACTCACGTGAGTATGATAACAAAACAGCATTAGATGTTGCAGAAAGTATTAGTGTTAGCTTAAAGAAAAAAGTTGTAGCTGCTAAACTTGATGACAATTATATCGAGCTTGATAAGGTTATAGATAAAGATGGAGAAATAAAATTAATAACAGCGGATGATAATGATGTAGATAGTTTATATGTTTTAAGACATTCATCTGCACACTTATTGGCTCAAGCATTGCGTAGAATATATGGACCAAACGTTCATTTTGGTGTAGGGCCAGCAATAGATGGAGGCTTCTATTATGATTTCGATATGGAAGAAAAAATTAATGAAGAAGAGTTAGTAAATATCGAAAAAGTAATGAAACAGCTGATAAGTGAAAATCATAAGATTGAAGGTAGAGAAGTTTCTAGAGAAGAAGCTTTAGAAATATTTGCTAATGATCCTTACAAAGTTGAATTAATAAATGATTTGCCGGAAGATGAAGTTATTACTGTTTATGAACAGGGAGAATTTGTAGATCTTTGCCGTGGAGGTCATGTTAGTAGTACATCAAAAATAAAAGAATTTAAGCTATTATCTGTTGCTGGTGCGTACTGGCGAGGAAATAGTGACAATAAAATGTTACAAAGAATTTATGGAATAGCATTCTATACTAAAGATGCTTTAGAAGATCATTTAAGAAAATTAGAAGAAGCAAAAGAAAGAGATCATAGAAAATTAGGGAAAGATTTAGGTATATTTACTACTAGCCAAAAGGTAGGAGCAGGATTACCTCTATGGTTACCAAATGGAGCAACTATTCGTCGTACTATAGAACGCTATATAGTAGATAAGGAAGTAGAATCAGGATACGATCATGTTTATACACCAGTTCTTGCTTCTGTTGAATTATACAAAACTAGTGGACATTGGGAGCATTACCAAGATGATATGTTCCCATCTATGAAGATGGATCATGAAGAAATGGTGTTACGTCCTATGAACTGCCCTCACCACATGATGATTTATAAAAATGAAAAACATTCATATAGAGAATTACCAATTCGTATAGCAGAACTAGGAATGATGCATAGATATGAGGCTAGTGGAGCAGTTAGTGGATTACAACGTGTTCGAGGAATGACTTTAAATGATGCACATATCTTTGTACGTCCTGATCAAATAAAAGATGAGTTTAAACTTACAGTATCACTAATTCAAGAGGCATATAAAGATTTAGGAATAGAAAATTATAGTTACAGATTATCATATAGAGATCCAGAAAATAAAGAGAAGTATTTTGATGATGATGAAATGTGGGAAAATGCTCAAAGTATGATAAAAGAAGCTTCTGATGAATTAGGATTAAACTATGTAGAAGCAGAAGGAGAAGCAGCTTTCTATGGACCAAAACTTGATGTTCAAGTAGAAACTGCGATAGGAAAACAAGAAACTCTATCGACAGTACAATTAGATTTCTTATTACCTGAGAGATTTGAATTAGAATATATAGGTGAAGATGGTAAAGCTCATAGACCAGTAGTAATTCATAGAGGGGTAGTATCTACTATGGAAAGAATGGTATCATTCTTACTAGAAGAATACAAAGGAGATTTACCAACATGGCTATCACCAAATCAAGTAAGAATTATTCCTGTAAATAACGAGTATCATTATGACTACTCTAGAGAATTAATGGATGATTTGAAAAAATCAGGTGTTAAAGTTTCTATAGATGATAGAAATGAAAAATTAGGATACAAAATAAGAGAAGCAGCTAACAAAAAAATTCCTTATACTCTAGTAATAGGTGATAAAGAAGTAGAAAATAAAGAAGTAAATGTTAGAACATTTGGTTCACAAGATCAAAAAACTAAATTGTACAGTGAATTTAAAGAAAATATTTTGAGAGAAATTAAAGAAAGATTAATTAATAAAGAGGCATAAAATGACATTAAAACAGCTAATAAATGAAGTTCAAGAAGGCGAAAGAAAAGTTGTAATAAAAACTACGCAAGGAGATTTAACATTTAAATTATTTGAGAAAGATATACCAAAAACAGTAGAAAATTTTATTACACATGCAAAAAATGGATATTATAACGATATAATATTTCATAGAATTATAAAAGATTTTATGATTCAAGGAGGAGATCCAACAGGAACAGGAATGGGTGGAAAATCTATATGGGGTTCATCTTTTGAAGATGAATTTTCGATGGATTACTTTAACTTCTACGGAGCTTTATGTATGGCAAATGCTGGACCAAATACTAATGGTAGTCAATTCTTTGTAGTACAAGCAAAACACGTTGATAATATGATGCTTGCAAACCTTGAACAAGGAGGTTGGCCAAAAGAAGCTATAGAAGTATATGACCAAAGAGGAGGAACTCCTTGGTTAGATCAGCGTCATACAGTGTTTGGACAGCTAATAGATGGTTATGAAGTGTTAGAAAAGATAGCTTCTGTAAAAACTAATTCACAAGACAAACCTTTAGAAGATGTTAGTATTGTAGAAATTATAGTAGATTAACAAGTAGATATTACTTTTAAATAATATAAAAAAGCGACAAATATTTGTCGCTTTTTTATTTAGTATTGTTTTAAGTATTGTTCAACTTCCCAATCTGTAACACGAGTTCTAAATGCATCCCATTCGATAGACTTAGCTTCTATAAAGTTTTGGAAGATGTGATCACCTAGAGAATCTTTAATAATTTCTGAATTGCTTAATTCTTTTAATGCAGTATATAATGTTGAAGGCAATTCATCTATACCTGCATTAATACGTTCTTCTTTTGTCATAACATATATATTACTACTTACTTCGTCAGCAGGTATTAATTTATTTCTTATACCATCAAGGCCAGCTGATAGAATAGCAGCCATAGCTAAGTATGGATTAGCAGCTGGATCTACAGAACGAACTTCAACTCTTGTAGATTTACCTCTTGAAGCAGGTATTCTAACTAATGGAGAACGATTTGATGTAGACCACGCTACATAGCAAGGTGCTTCATATCCAGGAACTAAACGCTTATATGAATTTACAGTAGGATTACATATAGCAGTGAAGCTACGAGAATGTTTTAGAACTCCTGATATAAAATGATATGCATCTTTTGATAGTTTATTTGATGAAGTTTCATCATAGAAACGATTTTCTCCATTTGAAAATAACGAGATATTACAGTGCATACCAGAACCATTAATTCCATAAATAGGTTTTGGCATAAATGTAGCGTGTAAACCGTGCTTTCTAGCTATAGTTTTTACTATAAGTTTGAATGTTTGTATATTATCACATGCACTAATTACATCTGTATATTTGAAATCTATTTCGTGTTGTCCAGGAGCTACTTCGTGATGACTAGCTTCTATATCAAAACCTAATTTTTCTAATTCTAGAACGATATCACGGCGAACATTTTCTCCTAAATCAACAGGAGCAAGATCAAAATATCCACCATTATCATTTAACTCCAAACTAGGCTCGCCATTTTCAGTTAATTTGAATAAGAAAAATTCTGGCTCAGGTCCAAGATTTAGTGTATCGTAACCTAAATCGTTCATTTCTTTTAGAACACGTTTTAAATTTCCACGAGGATCTCCTGCGAAAGGTTTTCTATCTGCTGTATAAACATCACAGATAAAACGTGCTACTTTTCCATATTCACTATCCCAAGAAAATACTAAAAATGTATCAAGATCAGGATATAAATACATATCACTTTCTTCTATTCTAACAAATCCTTCAATAGATGATCCGTCAAACATCATATTATTATTTAATACTTTATCTAACTGACTGACAGGAACTTCAACATTTTTAATAGTACCAGTAATGTCTGTAAATTGTAATCTTATGTATTTTACGTTTTCTTTTTTTATAATTTCTAAAATTTGCTCTTTTTGCATAAAAATCTCCTTTTACTAAAAAAAATTATTTCTTGTTATAAAATCTAGCAAGATCTCCTCTCCCTATTGAAGACTGCTCTCTATTTGATCCAGACGGACCTATAAATATATCATTGTGAATGATTTGTCGAATTTTACTAATTTCAGATGAAACTTTTTTGTTATTAATTATCTCATCTATAGCTTTAATACTAAAACCTTTAGTTAATAATTCTTTTATAGACAGAAGTTTATCAACATCATTTAAAGAAAATAATCTAGTATTTCCTTCTGTTCTTGCAGGAGTAATTAAATTTTTTTCTTCGTAATACCTTATTTGTCTTGCAGAAAGTTGTGTAATTCTAGTTACAACACTAATAGGTAAAGCTGGTAAACTTTTTTGTAAATCTTTAAATCCCACATAAATCACCTGCCTGTAATATTTATAGGATAATAATATCATAAAGTTATATAAAAATTAAATTAAATGTTAGATTATCTAACATTTAACTCTTGCAGTATTTAATTTATTTTATAAAATTAATTTTTTCATAACATATTTAAATTTTTTATATCTATAAAATTATAAAAAAGTATGATAAAATATATTTAATAATTATTAAAGAATGGAGGACTATATATGTTATTAGCTTTAAGTATAATATTTATTTTTATTATAAGCTTTTCTTTAATGATGGGTATATATATACTATTGGTTTCTAAGAAATTAATAAAGAAAAAAAGAGTAGATAAA
The DNA here is from genome assembly GCF_056897515.1 of Gemelliphila sp. 1F1. NCBI lineage: Bacteria > Bacillati > Bacillota > Bacilli > Caryophanales > Gemellaceae > Gemelliphila > Gemelliphila sp. 1F1. Next base: position 117,802 of record NZ_JBXHBE010000006.1, on the reverse strand, counting down.
CTAACTAGATTATTTTTGATATATAGTTTATTTATTACCTTAGTATATGTTTTTCAATATAAGTTTATGTAAAATTTAATAATGTTTGGAAGTGATAATTTGAAGAGGGATTCCTTATTTAAAGGAACATTTATTTTAAGTGTTAGTTTAATATTAACGAAAATAATTGGCTTAATTTACATTATCCCATTTTATGTAATAATAGGTGGGGCCGATAATATGATTTTGTTCAATTATTCTTACAATTATTATGTTTTAATATTAGAAATATCATCTGCTGGAATACCATTGACATTAGCGAAATTAGTATCAAAATATAATGAGGAAGAAAATTATATAACTAGTAGAAAAGTTGCTAAGGTAGGCTCGACTATCTTATTAATAACTGGTATTTTAGGATTTTTATTTTTTATTTTTGGATCAGATTATTTAGCTGCTCAAACAATAGCAACTGCTGATAAAAAATTATTGTATAGTGTTAGTGAATTATCGTTAGTAATAAAAACATTGAGTTTAGCATTACCTTTCGTTATGATCAGTTCAGGTTTGAGAGGAATATTCCAAGGGCATGAAATAATGATGCCTACAGCAATGTCACAATTTATGGAACAAGCAGTCAGAATAGCAGTTATGCTCATAGGAGCATATTTAGTAATGCAATTTACTAATAATGTTGTTTATGCTAATGCAATAGCTACTTTGGCAACGGGAATAGGAGCTATAATATCTGTTTTAATACTATTTTATTATTATAGGAAATACAAAAATTCATTAGATTTCAACAAAGATAGTAATTTAGCATCTAGTGACAGTAGTACTTTTGATATAGTAAAAGAAATTTTTTCTGTAGCTATACCATTTATGATTGTTTCTTCTTTTTTTGCAATATTAACACTAATTGATCAAAATACTTTAATTCCTGTTATGGACAAAATCAATTTGGCGCATGTAGCAGAAAGAGAATTTAATATTTATAACAATTTTGTAAATAAGTTGGTTATGATTGCAGTATCTTTAGCGCCAGCTTTTACAGGTGCGTTTTTACCAGCTATTACAAGACTTCATGCAAGGAAAAATTTTGCTCTCCTTAGTGATCAAATAAATAAAGTTATATTATCTTTGCTAATGCTAGTTATCCCTGCTTTAGTAGGGATGTATGTGTTGGCTGAGCCACTATATTTAGTTTTTTATTCACCAGAACCAAGAGCTGTTTATTTTATGCATATTTATATACCGTTAGCCTTATTGTATTCATTGTATGGTATGACTGGAATTATTATGCAAGCAATAGATAAACAGGTATTAAATGTAGTAATTATAATTTTAGGTTTATTATTTAAATATATATTTAATGAACAATTTATTTTGAAATTTGAAACTAGTGGAGCTATCTTATGTTCTATATTGACTTATATGCTTATGATATTTTTGAATGTAATGGTAATTCATTTCAAGATAAAATTAAAGTTAAGGCAATTTATTTTTAATTTTATGAAAATTTTTGCTTCAAGTGCTATAATGTTTATTTTAATATCAGCAGTTTATGACGCAACAATTAATAATTTTAATATTGTTCAAAAAATTGATAGTGTTATTTTGATTATGATTTGTGGTGTAATAGGTGGTATTTCTTATATCTTCATACTGACTAAAATGAAATTCTTGAAATACTTGTTTGGAAGAGATATAAATATATTAGCACTAGTAAGGAGAAAATAGTGAGGTTAGATAAATATATTTGTAACAATAGTTTATTTACTAGGACAGAAGCAAAAAAGATTATAAAAAAGGGTGTTTTAGTAAACGGAGAAATAATAAAAAAAGTTGATTATAAAATTGACGAACTAAACGATATTGTAGAAGTTTCTGGAGAACGTATTGAATACAAGAAATTTATTTATCTAATGTTAAATAAACCTAAAGGTGTAATTAGCGCAACAGAAGATAAAGTAGATAGAACAGTTATAGATTTGTTAGATGATAAAGACAAAATTTTTCAACCTTTTCCAGTTGGAAGACTTGATAAAGATACAGAAGGATTAATTTTGTTAACAAATGATGGAAAGTTAGCTCATAAAATACTATCACCTAAAAAAGATATAACAAAAAAATACTATGTAGAAGTGGACAGAGCTTTAACGATAGATGATAAGAAGAAATTTTTTGAGGGAATAATTCTTGATGATAATTATTTGTGCAAAAGTGCAAAATTAGAAATATTAACTGATAATACAGCGTACCTAACAATTTCTGAGGGTAAATTTCACCAAATCAAAAGAATGATGAAATCTCTTCACAAAAAAGTTACATATTTAAAAAGATTAGAGATTGGTCCGTTAATATTGGATGATAGTTTGGCTTTAGGAAAATATAGACAACTTTCTGAAAAAGAAATAAATAAATTACAATTAATAAAGGAGAAATAATATGACAATAGATTTTAAATTAGAAGCATTAAAACAAAAAGATGAACTATTAGCAGACTTGTTCGAATTATTAAAAGTTCGTTCTATTCTAGGAAATGATATTACAGAAGAAACTCCTGTAGGAAGTGGACCGAAAGAAGCTTTGGATCTATTTTTGTCGTTTGGAGAACGTGATGGTTATAAAACTAAACTTGTAGATAATATCGCAGGACATATAGAAGTAGGAAGCGGAGAAGATTTATTTGGTATTTTGGGACATGTTGATGTAGTTCCAGTAACAGAAAGTGAATGGACAACACCACCATTCTCTCCAGAGATAAGAGATGGAAAGATTTTTGCAAGAGGAGTTCTTGATGATAAAGGTCCTACTCTAGCAGCATATTATGCAGTAAAATTGTTAGATAAATTAGGTGTTGAATGGAAAAAACGTATCAGAGTCATAATTGGAAGTGATGAAGAAACAGGATTTAGATGTGTAAAAGCATATTTTGCAAAAGAAGAACAACCTAGTATAGGATTTACTCCAGATGCAATGTTTCCTTTGATATACGGAGAAAAAGCCCATGCTAATTTTAGATACAATCTAAAATTTGTAGGAGACTATAAAGATAGCGACTATAAGTTAGTTAGATTAAATGCAGGACTAGTAAAAAATATGGTTCCTAGTGAAGCCGTAGCAGAATTAGAAGGAGATATTTCTAATTTAGTAGATAAATTTAATGAATTTTTATCTAAGGAAAATCTTACAGGAGAAATAAAAAATAATACTCTTATAGTTTATGGAAAGGCAGCACACGGTTCAACACCACAATTAGGTGAAAATGCAGCTACAAAACTAGCAGAATTTTTGGCAAATATATCTTTAGATATTAATGGTAGAAATTATGTTAGATTTATTGTAGAAAATATAGCAAATGATCCATTTGGAGAGAAATTAAATCTAAATTATAAAGATGATGAAATGGGAGCAGCAACTTATAATTATGGTATATTTAACTATAATTCAAATGAAGCGTTAGTAGAAACAGATTCTCGTTATCCTGCAAAATTTGATTTATTATCAAAATTAAGCTCATTGAATATAGACAATTTTGATATAGAAGTTTATAGTAATAAAGAAGCGCACTATGTGCCAAAAGGTGATCAATTAGTTCAAACATTATTGAAATCATATAGAAATCATACTGGTGATAATGAAAGTGAACCAATGGTAATAGGTGGAGGAACTTATGCAAGATGTCTAAAGAAAGGTGTTGCATTCGGAGTGTTATTACCTGGTAGAGAAGATACTATGCACCAAGCAAATGAATATATGTTTGTAGATGATTTGATTTTATCGGTAGCAATATTTGCAGAATCTATATACGAATTATGTTGTAAATAATCCAAAAGGTAATTAAAAATGATATTGTTTGTCATTTTTAATTACCTTTTTTTATAAAAAATAAATTTTTAGGAAAATATTTTATAATGATTATTATAAATAAATCTAAAATAAAGTTTTTTAGTATTTGAATATATTTTGTAATAGTTTTTGTTGAAATATTTTTGATAATTTTAATATTAATTCAGTAAAGTAACCTTGAAAAAAATTTATAAAAATTGTAAAATAAGTATGCAATATTTACGTAAGTTTAAGGAGAGGAGGGGCTAGTTTGACAAAAGAATATTATCAAATGGGTTGGACCTTAGGAGATTATAGTGAAGATTACTATTTTTCTAGGTCAAACAGTAATTACTTTATTAAAATAAATACTACGCCTCTCATAGCAGCACTCTCTGCAGAACAAATAGTCCCTAGACTTAAGTGGACTAAACGTCTTAGTAATGGTGATGTGGTTACGGCACAAGATTTCGAAAATGGTAGGAATCTTAAGACAGAAGAAATGACAGACAATAGAATACCAAAAATTTTGCATAAAGTTCATAGCTCGAAAAAGATAAAAAGAATTATGTTATCTCAAGGATATAAGGAGCAAACAGCCTTAAATTCATTTAGCAATTTAAAGGGTGTGATTTCTAAAGAATTACTGGAGAATAAAGATATAGCTATGGCTTTTAATTATTTAGAAAATAATATACCAGAAGATGAGACTTTTGCTCCTTGTCACGCAGATTTGCATAAAAATAATTGGTTATTATCAAACTCAAATAAATTATTTTTGGTAGATTGGGAACATGCAATACTTGGGGATCCTGCTATCGATATATCATTTATCCTTTATAAATATATACCTCAAGAAAATTGGGCAACGTGGTTGTCAGAGTATGGTTTAGATATTACACTTAGTTATCGTTTAAAATTGAAATGGTATATAGTATTCCAAAGTTTGATTATGGTTATTTGGTATTATGAGAAAAGGCAACTATCTGAGATGAATGAATGGTTAGTCTTTATAAATAAAGTATTTTTTGAATATATTTAATAAAAGGTAATAGAAATTTAACTATTATCTTTTATTTTCTTTGTTTATATAGCTTTATAACGTAAAAATAATATTCTTTGTGTTATAATATTGAATAAGTATCAGTAGAGAGGATAAGTAATGAATTATAATTTTATAAACACACATTCTAAATCTAAAGTAGTTTTAGAAACAGATAAATATTTAATACATAGAAGAGTAAAGTCTAATTTATCATATAGTGATAATTATTTAGAAATAAAAGTTTTGCCAGAGAGTACAGAAGATATAGATTATTATATTTCTTCATGTAGAGATTTCTTTCGTGATAAGGGAGTTAGTTTTGTTCATTTAGCATTACCAGAAGGAAAAGAAATTCCTAAAAAATTAGTGAAATATTTAAAAAATGAGGGATTTAACGAAATATCATTTGATCTTCTGGTACTTAATACAAATGATATAAATTTTATAAAGGATAGTGACTATACTATTGAGAAATTGGATAAAGTTGATTATACTCAATATATTGAGTTTAATTATGCTATTGATTTAGAAATGGCTAATAAAGAATGGGCAGATTATAATAAGGATAATATTTATGATAGTATTCGCTCTGAAAATATTATACAAATAGTAGCTAAAGATAAGAATAAGATAATCGGGAGTGTCAACGTAATATTAAGTGATGACTATTTTGAAATAGATGCTCTATATGTAAAAGAAAATTATAGGAAAAAAGGAATAGCATCTCATATTTTGAAATTTGCTATCAATGAATTTAATAAAGAGAATGTCATATTAGTAGCAGATTCTGACGACACTCCGAAATATATGTATCAGCATATAGGCTTTAAAAAAGAAACTTTCCAAAAATATTATTTAAAATCTAATATAGCAACTAGTTAATTCTAGTTGTTATATTTATTTCAAAAATTAATAATAACTGTGACTATTAATATTGCAAACATGTCAGGAAATTGTTATAATTTAATAGCGATATATATTTTATTTAGGAGGGCGTTTATGTCTACAATAGTAATAGTTGGATCACAATGGGGAGATGAAGGAAAAGGAAAGATAACTGACTTTCTTGCAGAAAAAGCTGATGTTATAGCACGTTATCAAGGAGGAAATAATGCAGGACATACTATAAAGTTTGATAACAAAACTTATAAATTGCAATTAATTCCTTCAGGTATTTTTAACGAAGAAAAGCTATCTGTTATTGGTAATGGTGTAGTTATAGATCCAAAATGGCTAGTAGGAGAAATAACTAGACTGAAAGAAACAGGAGTTAGTTGCAAAGTTCTTAGAATTTCTAATCGTGCACACGTTGTGTTACCCTATCATCTAAAACTTGATGAATTAGAAGAACTAAGACGTGGTGAGAATAAAATTGGTACTACAAAAAAAGGTATTGGTCCAGCTTATGTAGATAAATATAAACGTTGTGGGATAAGAATTGCTGACTTATTAGATGCAGATTTATTTAGCAGAAAATTAAAACAAAATTTAGCAGAAAAAAATGAAATATTTGAAAAAATATATGAAGAAAAAGGATTTTCTGTTGCTGAAATATTTGATGAATATTTTGAATATGGAAAAATTCTTGCTGAATATGTAACGGACACTTCTAAAGTTTTAGAAGATGCAAAAAATAACAAACAAAATATTTTATTTGAAGGTGCACAAGGAGTTATGTTAGATATTGATCACGGAACATATCCTTACGTAACATCATCAAACCCTAGTGCAGGGGGAATAACAATAGGAAATGGTTTTGTTCCAACAGATGGACTAAAAGTTTTAGGTATTTGCAAAGCATATACTTCTAGAGTAGGAGATGGTCCATTCCCTACCGAACTATTTGATAGTATAGGAGATCGTATTAGAGATATAGGAAATGAATATGGGACAGTAACTAAACGTCCAAGAAGAATAGGATGGTTTGATACAGTGGTAATGCGTCACTCTGCACGTGTATCAGGAATAACTAATTTATCAGTTAACTGTCTTGACGTTCTTAGTGGTCTAAAAGAAATAAAAATATGTACGGCTTATGATTATAATGGAGAAATACTTACAGAATATCCAGCTAATGAAAATATTATTAAAGATTGTAAACCTATATACGAAACATTACCAGGTTTTGAAGAGGATATTACAGGAGTAACTTCTTTAGAAGAACTTCCTGATAATGCAAAAAATTATCTAAATAAAATTGAAGAACTAGTAGGAGTAAAAATCTCTGTATTCTCAACAGGACCTGATAGAAAACAAACACATTTATTAGAAGATTTGTGGAAATAATTTAATATAGAGCTTACTAGCTAATTTGTAACAAGTAGTAATAAGTTAGTAGTAAGCTCTTATATATTATGGAAAATAGGAAGAGGTAAAAAATGAAAGATTATTTAATAAGAGGTCTAGCATTAAATAATGAGGTTAGATTTTTTGCAATAAAAACTACAGATTTAGTAGAAGAAATAAGAACACGCCATAACGGGTATCCTACTGCTATGGCAGCAGTAGGTAGAGTAGCTACTGTAACGGCTATGATGGGAGCTATGCAAAAAAGTGGAGATACTGTTGATGTAAGAGTTAGAGGAAATGGAGATATAGGACAAATATTAGCTACAGCTAATGAATCGGGGGATGTTAGAGCTTATGCAACTAATATGCAACTTCATATTCCTAGTAATGACAAAGGAAAGTTAGATGTCAAAGGTGTTGTTGGGACATCAGGAGAAATTGTAGTTATTAAAGATTTAGGATTGGTAGAAAAATATACTACTACCTCACCTATAATTTCTGGAGAAATAGCCGAAGATTTTACTTACTATTTTGCTATGAGCGAGCAGGTTCCTTCAGCAGTTTCTTTGGGAGTATTGGTAGATGTTGATAATAAAATTTTGGCAGCTGGAGGATTCATAGTTCAAGTTTTACCACAAGCTAGTGAAGAGACTATTAGTCAGTTAGAAAAAGTGATATCAAATATAAAACCAATATCTGCATTAATTCACGAAGGTCATAATTTAGAAGATATAGTAGAAATGTTGTTTGAAGATGATTATAGAATATTACATAGTAACGATATCAAATTTAAATGTAATTGTTCAAAAGAAAAATATGCATCTGCACTACTAACTTTAGGAAAAGATGAATTGGTAGATATGTTAGATGAAGAGCAGATAGAAACTGTATGTTCGTTTTGTAATAATAAATACATTTTTACAAGAGAAGAAATTCAAGAATTGATTGATAGTTTAGAACAATAAGCGGACAATAAAAATAATTTTAATTACTATTGAGTTTTTAATAATATTTTGATATTATATAGGGAAATAACTATAACAGATTTAGGAGAGTAATTATGAAACTTTTAGAAAAAATGGTAAAAAATGATGGCAAAGTGTACCCAGGAAACGTATTGAAAGTTGATTCATTTATTAATCATCAAATAAATGCAAATCTTATGCTAGAAATGGCCAAATCTTTTTATAATTATTTTAAAAAAGAAAATATTACTAAAATACTTACTATTGAAGCAAGTGGAATAGCCCCTGCTATCTTAGTAGCAAGTCTGTTTGATGTACCTATGGTTTTTGCAAAAAAAAGTAGACCAATAACATTAAACGAAAATTCTTTTTATTCAGCAGATGTCCATAGTTATACTAAAAATATAACAAATACTGTAATAGTATCAAAAGATTTCTTGTCAAAAGATGATAGAGTATTAATAATAGATGACTTTTTAGCGAATGGCCAAGCAGTCTTGGGATTGTCACAATTAGTTAAACAATCAGAAGGAACTGTGGTAGGTGCAGGAATTTTGATAGAAAAGAGTTTTCAGGATGGAAGAAAATTACTAGAGGATAATAATATTAAAGTTTGTTCTTTATGTAGAATTGCTTCCTTAGAGAATGAAAGTGTTGAATTTAACACAGCCGACGATGAAATTAGATAGGAGAAGATTATATTATGTGGGAAAATAAATTTCAAAAAGAAGGACTAACATTTGATGATGTACTTTTAGTACCTGCTAAAAGTGATGTATTACCTAAAAAGGTTGATTTAAAAGTTAATTTAACAAATAAACTAAAACTATCAGTACCAATTTTGTCCGCTGCAATGGACACAGTAACAGAACATAAAATGGCTATTGCAATAGCTCGTGAAGGTGGGGTAGGTGTAATACACAAAAATATGACAATAGAAGAACAAGCAGAGGAAGTTCTAAAAGTAAAAAGATCTGAAAGTGGAGTAATAACTGATCCATTTTATTTAACACCAGAGTGTTTGGTTGAAGATGCGGAAGATTTAATGCAACGTTACAGAATTTCTGGAGTTCCAATAGTAAATAATAAAGAAGATAGAGAATTAGTAGGAATTTTGACTAATCGTGATTTACGCTTTTTAACAGAATATAGTACGCCTATTGCTGACGTTATGACTAAAGAGGACTTAGTTACAGCTCCAGCAAACACAACTTTGGATGAGGCGAGTTATATTTTGCGTAAACACAAAATAGAAAAATTGCCACTTATAGATGCCGAAGGAAAATTATCAGGATTAATCACAATAAAAGATATAGAAAAATTAGCAAAATATCCTAACTCTGCAAAGGATGAGTATGGAAGATTATTGGTTGCAGCTTCTGTAGGTATTACATCAGATACATTTGATAGAGTTGAAGCTCTTGTAGCAGCGGGAGTTGATGCGGTAGTAGTTGATACAGCACATGGTCACTCAAAAGGGGTTATTGAATTAGTAAAAGCTTTAAGAAACAACTATTCAGAATTAGATATAATAGCAGGAAATGTTGCAACAGGAGAGGCAGCACGAGAGTTGTTTGAGGCTGGAGCAGATGTAGTAAAAGTAGGAATAGGGCCAGGATCTATTTGTACGACACGTGTTGTAGCAGGTGTGGGAGTACCTCAAATTACAGCTATTTATGATTGTGCAACAGTAGCTAGAGAATATGGGAAAACTATTATCGCAGATGGTGGTATAAAATATTCTGGGGATATAGTAAAAGCATTAGCTGCAGGAGGTCATGTAGTTATGTTAGGATCTATGCTAGCAGGTTGTGATGAATCACCGGGAGAATTTGAAATATTCCAAGGAAGAAGATTCAAAACGTATCGAGGCATGGGCTCATTGGCAGCGATGGAAAAAGGTTCTAAAGATAGATACTTCCAAGAAGATGGCAAGAAACTAGTTCCAGAAGGAATAGAGGGAAGAACACCGTACAAAGGACCACTTAGCGATACTATTTATCAATTAGTTGGAGGACTTAGAGCAGGTATGGGTTATACAGGTTCTAGAAATTTAGAAGATTTACGTGAGAAAGCACAGTTCGTACGCATGACTGGAGCGGGACTTATTGAATCACACCCACATGATGTGCAAATTACTAAAGAATCTCCTAACTATTCGAAATAATACAAAAAATAACGATAGTGATATTCTATCGTTATTTTTTTATATTTGGTAAATGATTTAAATTGTTTCAACTAAGTTATATATTCTAAATTTAAGTATAGTTATAGTAATAAATATAAAATAACTGTAAATCTATTGACCAAAAAAAACGAAAACATTATAATTAATATAGCATGAAAGGAGGAGAATCCTATTAAGAAAAAGCTAATTTCATTGTTGACATTATCATTATCATTTGTTTTAATTGAAAATTACGTAAAGGCATCTTATGAAACTTATGATAGAGATAATAAATTAGAAACTTTGAGCAATAATTCAAAAACTATAATGATACCTAGTGATAAGGATGATAATTTTACTCCTAAATTAACAATTAATTCACAAAATAATATAACAACATTAAGTTACACTGTTAGTAATTTGAATTTGCAAAAAAATATATATAATTGCATAGTAATATACAAAATTAACAAAGATACTTTAGAAGAAATAGTTAGATTAAATGTAAATAATAATGGAGAATATACTATTTCTGACAAAAGTACATTGAATAAATTAACTAATAATAGCAAAATTTTTGCTAGAATAGAAAGTTATTCATTAGAAAATGGTAATATAGAAAAAATACAAGAAAGTAAAAATAGTAATTATGTATATACACCAAAAGAATATACTTTAGAAATTTTAGAAGATAATAAAGTTGTATATACAGAAAAAGTATTAGTAAATAATAGAGACATAGTAGATGATACAATAAATATTTCATCAGCAGATTTAAGAAAATATAATGTAGATAGGTATTATACTTATGATGGTAGTACTATATTAGTAGATGATAATAAAAATAACATTTTAGATAATACTTTACCAATTAACTACTTTACTCAAAAAATATCGATTAATTTAAAAAAGCAAGAAGAAAATTGGTCTAGAGTGGATATTGTTTATCCTAATATTTTTAAAAATAACGATAGTAGTTTTGCTATAAAAAATAGAAGTACGACAAAAGAATTACTTAATAATATTGGAAATTATCAAGAATTAGGACGTAAACAAAATTCAGAAAACTATACTTTTTTAGGTTATTTTATCGGTAATCAAAATATCGAAGAATATACGGGAGCAATAAATAGTGATATAAAAATCTTAGCTAAATACAACACTAAAGTAACTATTGAATCTGATGTAAAAACTGAACAGTCGTATTTACAAACAGGAGAAAAATTATCTACCTTAAATTTTGCTAATCACGAAAAGAGATATTATAATATCGTTGGTTATAAAATAATAGATAACGAAACAAAGACAGAAAAAGAGGTATCTTCATTAGATGATATAGCAGTAGAAAATAGTATTACTATAAAGCCTATTTACAAAGTAAAAACCAAAAAGTTAATGCTTAGACAAGATGATTATAACAAAAGATTCGGTACGGTATCGTCAGAGTTAGAAAATAAAGATATAGATATTCCAGAAAATCAATCGATAAATAGTGTTTTAGACGACTTGAAATCTAAAATATCTCCTAAAGAAGGCTATGAATTACAATATAGAATTAATAGAAAACCTATTGAAGAGAATACAAAGCTAACCGAAGATACAGTCGTTGAAATATATTTCAAAAAAATCGAAGAAGATTGGGTTAATGTAAAATTTGTCGGTACAGGAATTGACAAATTTTTATCAGATGGACAAGATGTTTATGTTGGTAAGAAAATAAATAATATCAATCTACCTACTAGTCAAACAAATAATAAAGATTTCTTAGGTTGGGTAGCTAATATAGATTATAATATAGAGATAAACAATAAAATTATAAAAAAAGATAAAGATTCTATTTTAAAAACTATTGATATACAAGATGTTATTGTCGAAAAAGGAAAGAATTTAATTTTTACAGCTGTTTATGCCCAAAATTATGACATTACTTTAGAGACTGATGGTAATGGAACGGTAGAATTAACGAATAATAATTCTAGTAATATTTTTACAGTTAAGCAAGATTATAATATAAAAAATTCATTAACTAATAAAAAATTACTAATCTTCCCTAAATCACATTACAATTTTTCTCACTTCACTTCAACTTTGCCAGTAATAGTCAATTATGGTAACGGAGAAATGAAAGTAGTAAATATAGGAGAAAAGATTACCTTACAAGATTTTTATAATATAGTTCCAGAGCAAAATTTAACTTTTAAAGCTCATTTTAAATTTTATAGTGGTTTATTAGATTTAGAAAATATGGACCAATACGAAGAAGATATTTTTGGTATTAATGATAATAGCTATAACAATAGTTTGGAAACAGCGTTAGGGCCACTTTACTTTTTGAGATAAGAGGTAAATATTATGAATAAAGATAAAAATCAATTAGCACTAAGTTTAGAAAATAAGCTAACTCCAAAATTTGAAGATATTTTAGATACGGTCATCGACTATAAGGATATGATGTTAGCGTATGATTGTGCCATAAAAGAAATTAGGACAAAATTAGATATATTAAATTCTGAATTTAAAATAAAGCATAAGCGCAATCCTATAAGTTCAATACAAACTCGTCTTAAGAGTACAATAAGTATTTTTGATAAAGTAGAAAGAAAAGGTCTTTCTGCCGATAGAGAAAGTATAGAAGAACATATAGAAGATATAGCTGGCGTTAGGGTCATTTGTAACTATATTGATGACATCTATAAAATTGCAACTGCATTAACTAGACAAAGTGACGTTCAATTATTATACAAGAAAGATTATATAAAAGAACCGAAAAAAAATGGTTATCGTAGTCTTCATCTTATAGTTAAAGTTCCGATATTTTTTGCGGAAATGACAAAAAATGTAAAAGTTGAAATTCAAATTAGAACGATAGCTATGGATTTTTGGGCTAGTTTGGAACATCAAATGAAGTACAAAAAAGTTCAACTCGATGATGATAACCTTATATCTCAAGAACTTATAGATTGTGCAGAAATTATTTCTCAAACGGATATTAGAATGCAGGCTATAAGAGAGGCTATAGATCAACTAAAACCAGAGACTAATGAAAATGATGAATTATTAGAAAAATTAAAGAAAATTGATATTTCGATAATATAAGTTTCTATGAATTTTATTAATAAAAAATATTAACTATCAACTTTTTATGTTGACATCTTTAATAATATATTATATAATCATTATTGTGTTTATGAGGTGATATTTAATGAAATGGTTAAGATCTTCTTTGTTCAAAAATAACAATGATACATTTGTTTTTGAAGAAGAAATAGATATTAAAATTGACAATCTCGATACATCAATAAAGAAAATTAATGACATAGTAGTTAAAGGTACGCTGATTAGAAATGGTCAGGATAAGATAATAGTTAATTTAGAAATTACTGGATTCTATAAAGTACTTTCTAGTAGGTCGTTAAATATTTTGGATGTGCCTTTCTTAATAAAAGAAAGAGAAGAATTTGTTGATAAAGCTACCCTTTACAGTAGTGATTATGACGTAAATACTATGGATGTGTTTGTAGATATATCAAATTTAGTAAATGAACTAATAATCATTAATGCGCCAACGAGTTACTATCTAGAAGATGAATTCGTTGAAAAATCAAGCGGAGAAGGTTGGAGTTTAGTATCTGATGAAGATTACGTTGAAGAAAAGATAAAGGATAATCCTTTTTCGGCTTTAAGTGATATGTTTAAAGAGAAATAATTCTCATAATTTAAAATATATTGGAGGAAATTAACTATGGCAGTTCCTTTTAGAAGAACATCGAAAACAGCTAAAAGAAAAAGAAGAACTCATAAAAAATTGTCTGCACCAGCTATTACTTTAGATGCACAAAGTGGTAACTACGTTATGGGTCACCGTATTGACAAAAAAACTGGTATGTACAAAGGTAGACAAGTTTTAGATGTTAAATAATTAAATATTACCTAGCAACCTTAGAGGGTTGCTTTTTTTAATTTTATTTGTCTATTTCTGAAAAATTTATAAAATTAATAAATAATTTCATCAAAATACAGAAATTTCTTTATACTAATAAAAATAAAATTTCAAATAAAAAATATATGTGCAAAATATTTTTATACCTTAAATAAGCTTTAAATAGGGATTTTAAGAAAAATTTTTTCAAAAAAAGTATTAATAAAAAAAATATCCATTTTTGAAATATTTAATTTTCTATATTTTTAATAAACTATATTATATGTAGTTTTCATATAAAAAATCTCATTTCAAACATAAAACAAATATTGTGTAATTAAGATTTAACATAAGTAATATGACTTTATTTGAAATTGACAACGTTTGGGCATTATTATATAATTTTAGATAGTGATTCATACGGAAAATAAATTACAATATAAATATAATTATGTTGAATTATTTCATGTGGATAAATAAAAAATAAGGGAGGCAATGTAGAAATAAGTATTATTTTCTTAAATTTTACAATTTTCTACTAAAACTAATGAAAGATTCAAAACAAAACAAAATGTTAAAGTATTCTATTAGAAAGAAGAAGTTAGGTGTCGGTTCTATAGCTATTGCATCTACTTTATTAATAACAGGAATACCAACAACTATTAATACAAATAATAATGTAGCTATGGCTAAAGATAAGGCACAAACAAAGATTGATGAATATCGTGCAATGTACAAAAAAATTCAAGAATTAGCAGAAGCTGGTTATGGAAATTATGGTGCAACAATAGGAGATGCACCAGGATCAGAAATGACGGATACTTTTAAAAAAGTAAATGCTACTAAGGAAGAATTAGAAGATAGGTTATTATCATATTCTAATTATGGTCTTATTTTTGAGAATGGTGTTCAAAAAATGTTTAATACAGTTGATGAATTTAAGATTGCATTAGAAAAAAATTATCAAGATGCATTAGAAAAAGCAAAAAAAGAGTTAACAGATAAAATTGAAAAAACTGATAAAGTGGAAAAAGCAATTAAAGATAAACATAAACAACTTGTAGAACAAGAAGTTAATTTGTCAAAAGTAAAAGAACTTTCAACTAATTTTGATAAAGAAATTGCTCAATCGGATAGAAAAGAGTTAGAAAATGAAATTGAATTAGCGAAAGACATAGTTAATAAAGCTGCATATTTAAAGGAAAAGAATAAATATATAGAGCAATTAGAAAAAGCTTCATCTAAAGAAGAGATTAAGAACATTTTAGAACAAGTTAAACAAGAATCTGAAAGGGATAAAAATACTTTTGAGGCAGTAGATAAGGTTAGAAAGCAAATACAAGCAATGAAATATTTGACTGCTGATCAAAGAAGTAAATATAATGGATTACTAGACAATACTAATGAAGATATGGCTGAAAAATTATTAGAAGAAGCTGATTTAGAAAACTATAAAGGTCTAATAAATATAATGAAACCTAATATAGAAAAAGCTAAAGAAAGTATAAAAGTTGTAGATAGTTTAACCAAAGCTCCAAAAACGAACGATTACAATGTTCAACATCAATTGTGGGAAGAAAATTTAAACTCAGGTCAGAATATTATTAATAAATTTGACAAAATATTATTAAATAATCCTAAAGCTGAAAGACTAGAAACTATTGAAAAATTAAATAAGTATATACGTGACTTTATAAATGAGGCGAAAATAGAGGAAGTTACTAGACGGGTAGCTCAGTATAGAATAAAATATCCTAACAATAATTATATAGAAGAATATTTTAACAAAAATATCAGACAAACAGAAAATAATAATCATGCTACACAAGAGGGCAGTAGTTTGGATAATTATGTTAAGATAGAATTATTAAATGCATTTAATCAAATAGAACAAATTGTTAAAAACATCGAAAAAAGTAAAGAACAGAAAAACGAAATTCTAAAAGAAATGGATAAACTTATTGAAGAAGTAAGTAAGAAGCCATTATCTAATGATGTAGTATTCAAGTTAGAAAAAATAAAAATGCAAATTCAAAGTATAGTTGATGGTGTAGAAGGTTTAGCAGAAATATTATTTAAACATGCTAAAGATGAAGTAAGAAAATACGAAGAATCGTATAATTCTTACAAATCTGCATTAGAAAAAGGTAAATCGGATGCTAATAATCTTATTAAAAAATTACCAGAAAATGATGAAAAAGCAAAAGAACTATCAACTAGGCTAAAACAAAAAATAGCAGAATTGGATAAAGCTACTCTTTCAGGAGAATTTGATTATAAAACATTTATTCCTAAAACTCTTGAAAATATTAGTACAGAGGTAGATAAGTTCTTAAAAGAAAATGTTATTAAGAGTGTACCAATTACTCCGTTAACACCTGCGATTGTAGAAAGTGTAGAAAAAGAAGTTAGTAAAATTAGCTATACTATACAAGAAATAGAAAATCCAGATTTAGAATTAGGTGTTCGTCGTGTTAAGACGGAAGGAGTGTACGGAGAAAGAACAATAACTTACAAAGTTCGTAAGCAAGGGGATAAAATTTTATCAAAAGAAATTGTATCTAATGAAGTTACAAAACTTCCTATGTCTAAAATTATAGAAGTAGGTACAAAACAGCCGGAAGTAAAACCAATGCCAAAACCGGAGCAACCGAAAGAACCGGAAGTAAAACCAATGCCAAAACCGGAACAACCGAAAGAACCGGAAGTAAAACCAATGCCAAAACCAGAACAACCGAAAGAACCGGAAGTAAAACCAATGCCAAAACCAGAGGAACCGAAAGAACCGGAAGTAAAACCAATGCCAAAACCAGAGGAACCGAAAGAACCGGAAGTAAAACCAATGCCAAAACCGGAACAACCAAAAAAACCGGAAGTAAAATCAATACTAAAATCAGAGCAACCGGATAGTAATAAAACTGATAAAAAACTATCAAAAACAGGTATAAATAATAATTTAGCAAGTTACATAGCAGGATTATTAGCATTATTATTTGCTTTGATTATTGGAATATATAGAAAATTTATTAAATAATAGAGATATAAAAAGTACTAAGAAATATATTTTTTTATAATTAGATGTTTGGATAGCATAGAAGTTTTAATTGCTTATATACTATTTTATCTTTTCTTATTGAAAAAATTTTAAAAATATTTTCTACATTTATTGACAAATTCTCTATTATTATATGTAAATGATTTTGCTTGTTGGATATAAACTTCTTATTATTAAATAACTATATAAAGGGATATATTGAAAATTGTTAATGTATAAAATTATAGTGTATTCGGTAGATTATAATTATAGAGGGAATAAATTGAAATGAAAAAGAACATAAAAAAATTATTTGTTATATCAGGAGTAGTTTTATCAACTTCTGTGATACTACAACAGTTTACTTTAGAGCAAGTTAAAGCGGAGAAGATTCTACAGTTTAATAATTAAGAAGTAACTAATGTTAAATTTGAAAAATCAACTTTAAGTATAGAAGAATTTATTAAAGCTGTTATTAAAGAAAATGGTAATAAAGTTACATCAGTTTATTTGCGCAAACTAGGTAGTGAAAATAAATATAAAAATAAAGCTGTAAAATTAGAAGATTTATATACTGAATTACCTCAAAATATGTCTTTTGTTACCATAAATGTTGAAAAAATTAGTGGAGATAGAGTAGTTTTTGTAGATAAAGAAGATGAAGTTGTAAATACTGCAGAAGAGTATAATGAACTATTCAAAAAGTATGGTATGGAAATAGGAAAATATAAAAAAGTTCATACACTTGCAAATATGAAAATACCTGTTCATCATAACCATAAGGTATATACACAGTATATAGGTCTTTCATGTGATTATCCAAACTTTAAATTAGGAGAGCCGCTTAAAGTAACATGCTATTTAGTCTCATATAAGAAAAATGATGAGAATATGCATGAATTCATTAAAGCTGCAGGTATAGATGAAAATGATAGTTATGAAGAAAAAGTTGTTAAGTTATCATTGCATGCTTTAAATAATATTCCTTATGGTAAATATTCAGAATATGCCCAAAATTCTAGTATTTTTTCATTAGCAACACGAAAAACATCAATATGTGTGTTGGCTTTAGTTTGGAAATATCAAGAGCGCCAAATTTAATGGGAATTCCAGCCTATATGGTATCAGGTCACTCAGGTGCAGCAGGTCCACATACTACTGTACGTGCATACTACAACAACCTATGGCACACAATCGATGTTACAGCAAATGGTTCGTCTTATAATAGGGAATCGTTTTATAGATATGTAGTAGATAGTTATGATTTATATTATGGAGTAGAAAAAGTTTATAATTATTTAGATAGCAGAAGATATATGATTATAAGTAGAGAATATGAAAATTGGGCTAAAGGATAAAAGACAGAAGATTTGGTAATTGTTAATAAAGATGCTATTATTAAACGTGTAAATACAGTACAAATTTCAAATGAATTAAAACAGAATTTATTAGAAAGATATGAATTACTAATTAAAAATTATGATAATTTAAAAACATATTTAGAAAAACAGAAAGATGAAAAAGGTGGAGATTTGGGGACAACTTTAGCAGCTATTCTTAAATCTATTGAACATAGTAAAAAAGAAATTTCTGATTTAAAAGAAAAATTAAATGAAGATGATAAATTATTTTTAGAAGAATACAAAAAATATGATCAATACTTAAAAAGACGCTATGGCTTCCTAGAATATTTAGTTGGACAAATAGAAAGAATAGGGTTGAAATTCCATAATTCTAATAATGATAAGAAAGAAAAAGAATTAAAAGAAGCCGAAAAAATAAAACAAGAGCAAGAGATAGCTAAAAAAGAAGAGCAACGACGTCAAGAAGATTTGAAGAAACAAGAAACAGATAAAGTAAAAGATACAAACACAAAAGAAACTCAAAAACAAGAAAAACTTAAATTTGAGAAATCAAAAGAACAACACTCAGAAATCAATAAACTTATGAAATTAGAATATAGTGCTGAAGTAAAAGACAATACAGAAACTAAAGAACAAAAAAAATTGTCTAATACAGGAGAAAATACACAAACTGGAATGTATGGCTTACTAGGTTTATTTATGAGTATATTTGCTTATTTCAAAAGAAAAAATAATTAATTTCTAAAAAGAGTTAGAGTGTATACTTTAGCTCTTTTATTTTTTTTAATAATTTAAGGTATATAATATATAATATTTTTCTTAATTAATCTCATTTATTTATTATTAAATTATTATTCTTTTTTTGATTAATATATATTTTTAAAAAACTAAAATATTGATTTTCAACTCTCTATATTATAATATTTAGGTAAAGAATTATAATAAGGGAGTAGTTAAATGAATATATATCAATTACGAGAATTGGCAAATCATAATATAAACGCTCTAGTAGCGGTGGGTATTTGGGTTTTAACTGTTTACGCTTTTTATTCTTTGTTAACTCAAACTAGAGAAAATTTTAAACAACAAATGAAACATCATCTTGAAAATTATAGGTTACAATTATCCGATAAAAATAGAGATATAAAGGAAAAAAATATTAGAATTAAGCATTTGGAAAATTTGCTTGTTATGAATCAAAAGAGAGGTAAGAAACAATGAATATTTCACTTTATTTCACTATTCTAATTTTTATTTTAGGAATATACGTATATTTGCAGAAAAGGAATTTGCAGGTACTAATGGAACATACTTTTTTAAACATTTTATACACAGCAAGATTTAAGCAATCTGATATTGACTCTTTACAAAATAATTATCCTAATACTTATAGAATAGTTAATAATGTGTATGGTATTACCGATAAAAGTATTACATTTATAGAGTTGGAAAAATATAGTAGAAATCTACCAGATAATATAGAAAATGAATTAAGAAATGAACTTAAAAATATGATAAAAAATGGAAGTAGTATGGATAGAAGTATATTGAGGTGGTATTTAAGTTTAAATTGTCATATGTATGTTTTTAGGAATCCGTACAAAATTTTATTTTTAAAATTTATTTTTAAATTTTTGCCTAAGCATAAAGTAGCAAAAGTAAAAAAAGAAAAGTGTGAGAAAATAAATAAAATGGATTTTTCTCCAATATAGAAATAAAAACCAACTAGATTAATTTTTTGAAAATTACTAGTTGGTTTTTAATTATCCTTTATGTTATTGATAGTATTTAATTATAGCCTGTGTTCCGTCAGTTAGTTTTGTTTCTTCTGATAGTTCATTGTACATCTTATATGCTAACTCTAATCCCGGTAACTTAATATTAGATTTTTCACATTCATCAAGAGCTAATTTCATATCTTTTAAGAAATGATGGACAAAAAATCCTGGTTTATAATCGTCTTTTAATATTCTAGGATAGTATGCAGTCATAGAGAAGCTAGACGCAGCTCCTTTAGAAATAGTTTCTAAAAATTTTTCTATATCTAGACCTTGACTTTTTGCAAATGTATAACTTTCTGCAAGAGAAATCATAGTAGTAGCAATAGCAACTTGATTACCTAGTTTGGCACGTTGTCCATTACCAGATTTTCCAAAATAGTTAATAGTACTAGAAAATGTTTTTAAAATAGGTGTAACTTTATTTAGTGCTTGTTCATTCCCACCTGCAAGTAAAGTTAATGTTCCATTTTTTGCGCCAATATCCCCACCAGTAACTGGAATATCTAAACCAAATGCACCAATTTTTTCTAATTTTTGTGCTATTTGTTCTGCTAATTCAGGAGATGATGTAGTTAAATCAATAAAAATTTGACCACTTTTTGCTGTTGATAATAAACCATTATTTCCTAAATATACGTCTTCTACATCTTTAGGGTAACCAACCATTGTAAAAATAATATCTGCATTTTTGGGTGCTTCATCAATACTGTCTAGCAAAATCGCTCCATTTTTAACTACATTTTTACATTTAGCAACAGTTCTGTTATAAACAAATAATTTATGACCTTCGTTTATTAGATGATTAATTATGCTCTCTCCCATTACACCAACGCCAATCCAAGCTATATTCATCTTTTTACCTCCACACTTTTCTTTTAATTATATCATAGTATTTAGTATATAAAAAATAGCTGACATAATTATATGTCAACTATTTTAAATCTATTTGTTATTTTCCCAGTAATCTTCCAGTTCAGTTTTTATTACAGATACTTTAGGTCCATAAATAACTTGAACTCCATTACCGACTTTGACAACTCCAAGAGAACCTGATTGTTTTAACATATCTTCTTTTACTAATTCAGGATCTTTGACTGTTGTTCTTAATCTCGTTGCGCAAGCATCAATGCCAGTAAGATTATCTAATCCACCTAAACCTTCAGTTATTAGTGATATTTGGTCACTAGCAGAAGTTTTCGTATTAATGTTATTTGCACCTTGTTTATCCAAGTAATCTTGTTTTGAATGAAGTTTTACATCGTCATTGTCATCTTCACGTCCAGGAGTTTTAAGATTTAATCTTGTAATTAAGAATCTGAAAATGAAGTAATATAAGAAGAAATAAATAATTCCTACTGGGATAATGTATAGCCAGCTAGTTTTTGAATGTCCTTGTAAAATTCCGAATAAGAATAAATCTAGGAATCCACCAGAGAATGTTAGCCCGACAGCTATATTTAGTATGTGAGCTATCATATAGGCAGCACCAGCTAATATTACTTGTACTACGAATAAGATAGGAGCAACGAATAAGAATGAAAACTCTATTGGCTCAGTAATACCTGTCAACATAGAAGTTAACGCTGCAGATAATAATAATCCTCCAGCAACTTTCTTCTTATTATCTTTGGCTGTGTGGTACATTGCTAACGCAGCTCCCGGTAACCCAAAAATCATAAAGATAAACTCTCCAGAGAAATATCTAGTAGCATCTGCGCTAAAGTGAGTTGTATTAGGATTAGCTAATTGAGCGAAGAAAATATTTTGTCCACCTTGAACAAGTTTTCCAGCAACTTCCATTGTTCCACCAAGACCAGTTTGCCAGAATGGCATATAAAATACGTGATGCAATCCAAATGGTATTAAAGCACGTTTGATAATACCAAATATAAATGTACCAAATACTCCAGTTTTAGTTACTAATCCACCAGTAGCATAAATACCATTTTGAATAGATGGCCATATATAATACATAAGAATTCCAACAAAAACAAAAACTATTGTAGAAATTATCGGAATAAATCTACTACCGCCGAAGAACGATAGAGCATTAGGTAATTGAATTTTATAAAATTTATTGTGCAAATATGCAACACCTAGACCAACAATAATACCTCCAAATACTCCCATTTCTAACGATTGAATACCAACAGTAGTTGTAATAGTTCCCTCTAAAACATCTTTTGCGACAGTTCCGTCAGCAAGTATTTTGTTATGAGTTACTAACATAGCATTGATAGAAGTATGCATTACAAAAAATGCAATCATTGCTGACAATGCAGCAACTTCTTTTTCTTTTTGAGCCATACCAATAGCTACTCCCACTGCAAAAATAAGTGGTAAAGTACCGAATATTGCACTACCGGCATTACTCATAACTGTTAATATTATATTCAAAAATGTTCCTGATCCTAAAATACTTTCTAATCCGTATTGGGTAATAGTAGTCTGATTAGTGAATGATGCCCCAACACCAAGAAGAAGACCAGCAACAGGCAATACAGCAACAGGAAGCATAAAAGATCTACCGACACGTTGCAGTATTCCAAAAAATTTACTGTCTTTCATTATAAGTCCTCCTTAATAAAAATATTGTCAAAAAAATAAAAAGACAAGATAAATTATAAGAAAAAATAAAATGTTTGTCAATGTTTAAATAGCTACAAAAAGCACAATTAAAGCGATTTATAAATAATAATAATATCAAAAACGAACAGCAAAAAAAGTACATTGATTAAGAAACGTTACCAATACACATATAATAACTATTATTTACAGGTATAGTTATTATATCATTAAGATAATATTGTTTATTTCTAATATTTGGAAGTATAAATTAAAGTTAATATATTTTTTCAAAGTTATAGTAGTTGCTAGAAAGTTTTAGAGAACACTCTTATCTTAATATCTAGCAGTTAAATTTATGATTAATATTTTTACTAATAATTATTGATTTTATAAAAGATATATGTTATTATATTAAAGTAATATTTAGCCAGTATGGCGGAATTGGCAGACGCGCTGGACTCAAAATCCAGTGTCCTTTGGACGTGTCGGTTCGACCCCGACTACTGGTATTACTTAGCAAGGTTTTGACCTTGCTTTTTTTGTTTTTTAACATGAATAGCAAATATAAAAATTGCTACAAATAAAAAAAGCCTTCTCGAAAGAAGACTTTAAAAAAGAAGTAATGTAAGGGGCAAATCCCTCTTACACTTTAAAGTATATCATATTTAGTAGAAAAATGGAATATATATTATTGTGTTTCTTGATATGTTTAGTATCTTTTTACTTTATAAATATACTAAAAAATTATCAAATAAAATTGCTACTACATTATATGGAAGAAATTAGAAAAAAATTGTATATAAACAGCTAGAATTTTGTGCAAATATTGATGAAATCTGATGTTGAAAGGATAGTTTGATAAAGAATTATTTAATATTATTGTTAAAAATGTTCAATAATAGTTTTTTATTGCAATATATCTTATTTAATATTATAATTATTCTTAAAATAAGCATTTTGTTAATAATTAATTGAATAATATAAATATTTATTTTTAAAATACATAATTTAAAAAGAAAGAGTGAATGATATGGAATCTATATATGACAAATATCATAAAATAAATAATATAGAAGAAATTTATAAAAATAGAATAAACAATGAATTAGTAGTCAAACTAAATCTAAAAATAACTCCGATGAAACAAGGAAAAAGTTATCATCTATACTATTTGCCAGAAATAAAACATACTAATCTTCTAGCGGAAATTTATAAAAATGATCAAAAATTAATAAATCTTAACTATAGTTTGCCTCAAATAGCGTACAATAGTTTTATGGAAGATACGTTATTAGAAGAGTTGTATATAACTAATGAGATAGAAGGTGTTAGAAGTAGTAGAAAAGAAATATATACTGCTATGGAGCATAAGGAGAAAAATAGTGGTAAGAAAATTCGTTTTAAAAGTTTGATAAACTCTTATAGAAACTTGCTATCGGGTAAACTTAAATTACCGGAAAGTGTAGGGGATATACGAAAGATATACGATTTTATAGTAGATGATGAGATTTCTTCTGATAACCAAATTGACGGAAAATTATTTAGATTAGAAGAAGTAGAAGTGACAAAACAAAGTGGAACTGGAAAAGTAATTCATAAAGGTATCCTAGGTGAAAATAAAATTATTATAGCTATAAATGAATTGCTTAATTTTCTGGGAAAAGAGGAAATAAACTTAATAATTAAGTTAGCAATCTTTCATTACTATTTTGGGTATATTCATCCTTTTTATGATGGAAATGGAAGAACTGCTAGATTTATAACAAGTTTGTATTTAGAAAAAGAACTTAGTCTATTAACAGCAATTTCATTATCCACAGGAATTTTAATGAACAACAAAAATTATTTCTTATCTTTTGAAAAGACAAATAGTTTCAAAAATTATGGAGAATTAAATGGTTTTATAACTATGTTTTTGGAAGTAATATTAAGTGGTCAGAAGAAATTGCTAGATAGATTAATAGAGAAAAAAGAGTTATTAGAAATTGCAGAGAAAAAAATAAAAAATGATTTTGAAAATTCTACACAACAAAAAATTGTCTATGTATTTGCTCAACAAACTCTTTTCGGCTATAACAAAGAAGTTGTAAGGTCAGAGTTGTGTGACTTCTTGACGAAAACTAATAATATTAGTAAAAATGAGGTAATGAGGGGAATAGATATATTATTATCCAAAGGAATTATTGAACAAACAGCCAAAAGACCAGTCAAATTTAAAATAAAAGATGGTTACTTGTTAACTAATGATTTATTATAAATATTTATTTGTTGACATAACGATAATCTTTTATTATAAATTGATTCTAAAAAAAATATATAAGGAGAATATAAATGATAAAACAAAAAACAATAAAAAAAGTATCATAATTTGTTGAGTTGTGCATAAAACTAAAAAATGATAGTGATAAAAATATATATTTTAGAGGAGAAAATCAAGAATTTTCACATCGTATTCCTGGAATATTTAGGTCTCAAAAAAATGATAATACAACAGAGTTTATTTATAGAGACTTAATAAAATATGGAACTAAATCATATTATTTAGATTTGTTTGAAAAGTTAGGATGGGAGTATGATAAATATTTTTTAAAATTAACAGATTTACAGCATTATGGAGCAGTAACAAATATTTTAGATATTACTTTAACTCCATTGGTATCTCTATTTTTTGCATGTTTAGGAGGAGAAGGACATGATGGTAAAGTATATGTATATGAGCCTAATAATGAGTTTTGTGAGAAAAGGTATTCGGGGCATACTGTATCACTGATAACTGCTCTTAATTTTATGGATAGAGAAAAAATTGAACGATTTTTGTATATTTTTGATTATTTGAAAAAGATTATTCCTGAAAATTCTTCGCAAGCATTATGTTTATCTCGTACAAATACATCTGAGGTAATAACTTCATTGTTGAAAAAAAACTTTAAACAAACCATTACTCAAGCAAACATTGAAGAATATGGTGAAGAAAAATTTACAGAAGCATTTAAAAAATTAGATATAAAGAACATGCAAGAACAAGTAGCTATAGTAAAAACGGAAAAGGAAGCTAAAGAAGAAATAGTTGAGTTTATGGAACAATGCTTTAAAAAGGATTATTATATTAATTATTTAAAAACGAAATATGATGATGCAGAATTTAGAATAAATATTTATCAAGATTATATGTTAGAAAAATTACGTGAGGAATTAGAAAGTTTTTTAATAGCTTTAAATGATGCATTGGTAAAATCTGAGGTTTTTAAATATCCTTATGCTATTTACGAAGATATTAAAAAAAGCTATATCGTTAAAACTATAAAAATTAATGAGAGAATAAAAAATCAACAAGGAGCATTTATTATACCTGGTTATATTTCCACAAAAGGAAAAAGAACTGAGCAAATACAATATGATATAAATAACTCTATTAATGATAGTATTAAAACTATATCAATTATAACAATACCAAGTGATAAAAAAATAGATATTTTAAAAGAATTAAGATATCTAGGATTTGATGAAGGATTTATTTATCCAGATATAAAACATATAGCGAAATCAGTTTTGGAAAAATATAAAGATTAGATATTAATTGTTATAATGTGACTGTAATAAAATGTTAATTAAAAATAATAAAAAACAAGTTTTTTCTTTTATATCTCCATTATAATAATAACGTACTTCTTAAAGCGTTTTGGCAATATTTCTGTTAAACCTTAACAAAATTATTAAACTATATTTTATAATCATATTGCAAAAATAATAACAGTATAGTATAATGTAGTAGTATAGGTAGGTATGAAAATATAAGTTATTTTTATAGAGGAGTGTGATTGTCGATGGTAGTTACATTATTTACGTCGCCTAGTTGTACTTCTTGTAGAAAAGCGAGAGCTTGGCTTGTGGAAAATAATATAGAATTTTTAGAGAGAAATATTTTCTCGGAACCACTAACGATAGAAGAAATAAAAAATATATTAGCCATAACAGAATATGGTACAGAAGATATAATATCGTTTAGATCGAAAACATTTCAAAAGTTGAATATA
This sequence comes from Gemelliphila sp. 1F1, assembly GCF_056897515.1. Lineage (NCBI taxonomy): Bacteria > Bacillati > Bacillota > Bacilli > Caryophanales > Gemellaceae > Gemelliphila > Gemelliphila sp. 1F1. Next base: position 90,826 of record NZ_JBXHBE010000006.1, on the reverse strand, counting down.
GATATTGATACAATGTCATTACAAGAATTATACAAGGTAATTCAAGATAACCCAGGTATGCTAAGAAGACCTATTATTGTTGATAATAAAAGGTTACAAGTAGGGTATAACGAGGATGAAATAAGGAGATTTTTGCCTAAAGAAGTTAGGATAAATCAATTAAAAGAGATTAAAAATAGAGTAATTAAGTAATTGTATATTAGTTTGAGCTGTGATGCTTTGAATATATGTGAGGTTGATATTTTTAAGTCAGCCTTTTTATTTTAGAAAGAAAGAGAGAATAGATGAAAAAAGAAGATAAATTTATAACGGGAGAAGTACATTTTTTGACTTTTGTAGAAAAGCGTAGTTCATCATTAGTTTTTGAGACGGAGGATGGTCTTGAAGTTAATTGTAATGAGTCGGATGTTAGTAATATAGATGATTATCAAACAGGCGAAGAGTATTCTATGTTTGTATATCCGTCTAGAAGTGGCAAGTTGTTTGCAACTCCTAATATTCCTGATGTTTTGTACGGAGATTATGGATTTAGTAAGGTTGTCAAGGTTAGTAATGATGGGGTAGGCCTTGATATAGGATTTTCTAGAGAAATTTTGTTAGTTGCAGAGGATTTACCGAAGTTACGAAGTGTGTGGCCAAAAGAAGGGGACGAACTTTTTATAACTTTACGAAGAGATTATGAGGGGCAACTTTATGCAAGGTTGGCTAGTGAAACTATTGTCCAAAGCATGTATACGGAAGCTAGTAAAGACTTGTTTAACAAAGAGGTAGAAGCTTATCCTTATAGACTTATGAAAGTTGGAACGTTCTTGCTTACAAAAGATGGATATAAGATTTTTGTACACGAATCAGAGAGAATCAAAGAGCCTAGATTAGGTGAGTTGGTAACTGTTCGTATAATAGGTGTTAAAGATAATGGTGAGTTAAATGGTTCTTTCTTGCCTAGGGCACACGAGAGAATAGATGATGATAGTCAGACTATACTTGATTATATTAATAACAATAATGGTTATTGTGATTTTACAGATAAGTCATCGCCAGAAGAGATAAAAGCGGTGTTTGGTATGAGTAAGGGTAGCTTTAAGAAAGCAGTAGGACGTTTGTTTAAAAATAAAAAAATAACGATTGAACAAGACGGATTGTATATAAGAAAGGGGCACTAATTATGAAAAAGACAACATTGGATAAAGATATTTTGTTAGGTGGTATAGTTGCAGAAAATGATAATTATCAGGTAGTCCATATGAATTTAAAGAGTGGTAATCAAACTGATAATTATAGCAACGATAGAGATATTATAATATTTAATATTTCAGGAAAAATTACTGTTGCTACTGAAGATACTGTTGAAATGTTGAATTCTTTTGAAATGTTAGAGATAGAGAAGAATAATATGCATGTTATTACTTGTCTTCAAGATGCACAAGTAATTGTATTAAAAGTATAATAGGTATAGTTAATGAGAGTACATTTCTTAGGAACGGGTGCAGGGCTACCATCAAAATATAGAAATACGCAAAGTATAGTTTTTAATTTTATGCAAGAATTAAAAGAGTGTTGGATGTTTGATTGTGGGGAAGCAAGTCAGCACAAAATTATGAGTACAAATATAAAACCAGCGAAAATAAGTAGAATATTTATTAGTCATTTTCACGGTGATCATATTTTGGGCTTGATAGGTTTCTTATCATCACGAAGTTTTCTTTTGAATAAGGAAGAGTTACCTCTTACTATATATGGACCAAAGGGTATCCAAGAATTTGTTGAATTTAATATTAAGATGACTAACTCTAGTTTGAATTATCCTATTTATTATGTTGAATATGACGATAATGAGACAATTTTTGAAAATAGTGATGTTAAGGTAGATGTTCTTTCTTTGGAACATACGATAAAGTGTTACGGTTTTAAGATAATTTTCAAAAATAAAAAAGGAACTCTCTTGGTAGATAAGTTAAGAGAAATAGGGATAGAGCCTGGACCTTTTTATCGAAGTATTAAAGAGCAAGAAATTTTTGTTTATAATAATGTAGAGTATAGGTCTAAGGAATTTTTGGGCGAAGATAAGGCTTCTAAATGTATTGTAATAATACCTGATACTTGTTATTTTGATGATTTATTGGATTTTATTTGGGATGCTAATATATTAATAACAGAGTGTACATATTTAGAAGAGAACGAATATGACTTGGCACGAAAATATAAGCATATAAATATATTAGATGTGTATAATTTTGTAAAATTAAAAAATTTTGATAAAATATATTTAACGCATATTAGTTCACGATACGATAAGGTTACTGTTGATAGAATAAAAAATAATTTGCCAAGTAATGTTATGGTAGTTAGTGATTTAGATGAATATAGTATATAGTTGAGAGGTATTATATGAGTTTAGAAGAAAAAACTATAAAAAAAGAAACTGTTTTTAAAGGTAAAATTTTGAATGTAGAAGTTCACGATGTAGAACTTCCTGATGGTACAATGTCTAAGAGAGAAATTTTGAAACATAACGGGGCTGTTGCTGTTCTTGCAGTTACATCTGAAAAGGAAGTTTTGTTAGTAGAGCAGTACAGAAAAGCAGCTGAACAAACTACTTTGGAAATTCCAGCAGGAAAGCTAGATTTAGGAGAGAATCCTTTAGAATGTGCAGTCAGAGAATTAAAAGAAGAAACAGGATATTCTGTTGCAAAAGAAAGTTTTTCTAAAATATATGATACGCACGTCGCAATAGGTTATAGTTCGGAGCTAATATCAATATATTTTGTTGATAATGTTGATAGTTCTAGTCTTGGAGAGTTGGATCTTGACGATGATGAATTTTTGAATGTAAAGAGATATTCTTTAGATGAAGTATATGCTATGTTAGACAAGAATATAATAACTGATAGTAAAACTATAATAGCTTTAGAATGGTTAAGGAGAAAGGGATAGCGATTATGTCTATTTATGATAATATAATATCTACTATTCAACAATCTGCATATAAACTTACTCCACAAAGAGAAACAATAGTAAAGATATTGGTAGACAACAAAGATGAGCATCTAAGTGCAGAGGAATTATATTTTATTTTAAAAAATATTAATCCCGAAATAGGGCTAGCTACTGTATATAGAACGTTGGATATATTTTATGACTTAAAGATTTTGGAGAAGATTACATTTGGGAATGGTATATCAAAATATCATCTTCGCCAAAAGTTAGATAATGGGACGCATCATCATTTAATTTGTACTAAGTGTCATAATATTACTACAATTTCTAATGTTATTTTTAATAAATTAATACAATATGTAAATAGTGAGTATAATTTTGAAATTCAAGATGATACTATTGCTATATACGGTACGTGTAAAAATTGTAAAGAAGAGAATATATAATTATGAATTTAACAAAACTAGAAAAATTTTTATTATTCGTAGCTAACTCAATATACTTTCTTTATATTATTTTTTCTATAATTTGGATAAGAAGTTTTCGAGAGTATGCTAGTACTGATTATTTAAGAGTTAGATTAGTTGATCAAATTCGAGAGCAGACTAAATTAACTATGGATAGTGCCAATGTCTCAACTAAAGATATGAATTACATATTTGAAGTTATGGGGAAATTATCATATTTGTATATAGCTGTTTTTGTTTTATTGTTAATAATAGTAATATTCTTGCAGCTAAAATCTACAAATTTATATTTGTTTGGTTTTGTACTGTTAGTTTATTCTGTGGCAATATTAATATTTACTCTTGGAATTTTGTTTATTAGTTGTATAATTTACTTTTTTGTAGGATTAAAATTAATAATTCAAGCTAAAGAACGAAGTATAAAAACTTTATAAATTAACATAAATAATATTTGTTATTAAGTAAAATAATTAATTATAATACGAGAAGTGATTTGAAAATCATTTCTCGTTTTTTTTGTTCATACAGCTTTATTTATTTTATTATCAAATTATTTGCTTTTGTTCTTAATGTATAGTACTATGTAATAAAGGTAGGATATTTATTAAAAATTTATTTGGAGGTTTTATTATGGCTACAAAATCATTTACTACAGATTTAAAGTTCAATAAAAAAGATGTAGATAATTTGTTAAAAGCCTTGAATAACGACAAAGAAGCTAATACAACAAACATTAAGGCTGATATTACAGAAGATAAGAGTGTTATAAGGTCAATTATGAAAGGAATTAAATGTCGTTAAAAATCATAGGTTTACAAAGTTTTTTGGATGCATACGAAGAAGACGAAGTAAGAGAGTTATTACAAACATTTAAAAGTATTCCTATTGATAACGGAAAAAAAGTTAACGATGTGGAATACTTTTTGCATTATAAAGCGATTGATTTTGAAAAAGCTGCTATTGCAACAACCCATCTTGTTTTTAAAGAATTAGTGTTAATTGGATATTTTTCATTAGCTAATAAACAACTATATATTAATAGTGAACAATATAATAGGCTAAGTAATAGTAAAAAGAAACAATTATGTAAAAAGGGTGATAAAAGAGAAAATGGGAGCTATATTATAAATAGTTACTTAATAGGGCAATTGGGCAGAAATTTTTCCAAAGCTGCTTTAGAGTTTGATATATCTGGTCAAGATATATTAACGTTAGCATATAATACCTTATTGAAAGTTAAGAAGTTGGTTAGTGCCAGGTACGTTTGGTTAGAATGTATTGATAACGAAAAGTTAATAAAATTTTATAAAAAATTTGGTTTTGATTTGATAGAAGAATTTACTTCAAGGAATAATTTGAAAGTGTTAATTAAAAAATTAAAATAATTTTACTAGTTTAAATAATTTGTACAATCTCTAATTAAATTTTAATATTTATTATTATAAAACCTATTAAAAAGTATGTTGTATTGAATTAACTAAAATTTTGATTATGTGCATCTTAATTAGAACACGAAAAATGACTTAAAAATCATTTTTCGTGTTTTTTATTTTTAAAAAAGTATGAGTAGTAGATTAAAATATTTTTTATTTTAATTCTTTTTTTATTTGACTAATATATTTTGTATATACTACAATATAATTAGCTTAGTAATTAGTAAGGGCGGGGAGTATTATGATTTATTTTAATGCGATACTTTTTGTATTAATGGCAAGTTTTGTTAAATGTATCGTTGACAGTAAAATTAATAAAGATTTTTTTGTTAGGAGAAGTAGATGTACTAATTGTCATACTAATCTATCATTTTTTGATTTAATTCCATTTTTTAGTTATCTGTTTTTACGAGGGAAATGTAGGTATTGTAGTAATAAAATACCGATTACCATTTTTTTATACGAATTATCATCTGTTATAGTTGCTCTCGTTTATATTTTTACATACAATCACGTTTTTTTAATAAATTATATAGATTATTGGATAGTATTAATTTTAATTTTTATCGCAATAGAAGATATTAATACTTATGAAATAAATGTCAAATTACAACTTATTTTATTACTAATCTTAGTAATCAATTTTTTCTGCAATTTCAATATTCAACAAATTATTATATTTTTTATATTAACATTATTTTTTAACATAATTTATTTATTAACTAGAGAAGGAATAGGCTACGGAGATATAAAGTTATTTTCTAGTTTATCACTATCATTGTCATTAATTGAAGGGGTATATTTATTTGCTTATACGTTTGTATATGCAGGCTTTGTAGCTCTTTATTTAATCATAGTAAAAAAGGAAAGCAAAGGATATAAAGTAGCATTAGCACCTTATATTTGTTTGGCGTATATTACAGTACTTTTGCAAAAGGAGATAAGTTTATGGTAATAGGTAGAAATATTAAGAGTTTTAAATATGAAGATAGACCTAGAGAAAAATTGAAAAAATACGGAGCAGCTAATTTAAGTAATAAAGAATTATTAGCTATTATGTTAAGAACAGGTACAAAGAATATTAATGTAATAGAATTGGCAGATAATATTTTGGAAGATATTGGTGGTATTAACAATTTAAGAAATGTTACTTATAATGAATTAGTTAAGCATAAAGGTATAGGTCATGTAAAGGCAATAGATATTTTGGCAAGTATAGAGTTTGTAAGGCGTATTTTTACAGAAGATATTACTAATAAAATTACTTGCAATAGTCCGGAAATAGTAGCTAACTATTTGCGTTATAAATTACAAGAATTAAAGCAAGAAGTATTTTTGGTTATAGATTTAGATGTGAAAGGTAGAATAATAGAGGAAAGAGAAGTATTTAGAGGAAGTTTGGATATGTCATTGGTTCATCCTAGGGAAGTGTTCAAAAATTCAATAAAAAACAGTGCTGCTAGTATTATATGTGTTCATAATCATCCGTCTGGCGATGCAACGCCGTCATCAGAAGATGTAACTACTACATATAAATTATTAAACGTAGGAAATTTGTTAGGTATAGAGGTTTTAGATCATATAGTAGTTGCAAAAACTGGGTATTGCAGTCTAAGAAAAGTCTTAAATATTTTAGAGAGTGATAATATAACAGAAGAAAATTTTTCTGGAAAGTATTTAAAAAATATTATTAATAAATATAAATTAGTGAAAACATATTAATAATAATTAGTGCATTGTATGATATAATTTTTGTAGATAATATGAAAATTACTATATTGTTAAGGAGTTATATATGATTGAATTAAAAAATATAAATAGTAATAATTTAGAAGATTGTTTTTCGCTAAAAGTTTCTGTTATAGACAAAAATTATGTTGATGATGTTGGCTACTCTTTTGCAGAGGCTTGGCTTGACCATCAAAATTACCGTTTGTTTGCAATTAATTTACAAAATAAAGTTATTGGTTTTGTTTCTCTTTATATAGGAGAAAATCATTATCAAATAATAAATTTTTTGATTGATGACTCTTTCCAAAATAAAGGATACGGAAGACAAGCGGCTAAGTTAGTTATTAATTACTTGATAACAGAATTTGATGCTAAGATGATTTCTCTGCCAGTATATCAATATAACGAGCGAGCTATAAATTTTTGGCAGAAATTAGGTTTTTCTATTTCGGATAATATCGAAGATGATTATATTTGGTTGAGGTTAAGAGTAGGGGACTAATATAAATATACCTTTTATTACTTTCGAAATATTTATAATTATTAATTTATAAACTTTTTTCTTGTGTTTCTTATTTATATAGAAAAATTTTGTTTGTATAAATTTATTAAACTAATAATAGAATAAAGTAAAATTTTTTGATATACTTAATCCTATATTAAATAATTATATTCAAGAAAGGTGTTGTTGATTATGAATAAATTAGATACAATATTAATCGAGACAGATAGATTAATTCTAAGACCATTAAAAGTAGATGATGCAGTAGAAATGTTTAATAATTGGGCATCAGATGAACTAGCAACGATGTATATGCCTTGGGATAGACATACTGAAATAAGTGTTACTATTGAATATTTAAAAATGTTAGAAGAGCAGTATAAAACTGAAAAAATATATAATTGGGGAATAGTGATTAAAGAAGAAAATATACTAATAGGTACTATAACTTTTGTAGGATTATCTGAAAGACATAGAGTTGCGGAAATAGGATATATAATAGGAAGTAATTGGTGGGGAAATGGATATGTAGTAGAAGCTGGGAAAGCACTCTTAAATTATGGATTTCATAAATTAGGATTAAATCGTATAGAGGCTATTTATCACGTTGAAAACACATCATCTGGTAGAGTACTGGAAAAATTAGGAATGAAATACGAAGGTACTATGAGAGAATGTAGGCTTGTAAAAGGAGAATTTATTTCAGTTAAGCAATATTCTATTTTAAAAAATGAATATATAGATGATAGTAAATAAAGCTATGCTTATTGGTTTATTGATGTTATTGTTAGCGTATTTACAGTTAATTAATCGTGTTTAGATATTAACTTTCTATTTTATAGAAAGGATTAAATTATACTATGAAAAGAAAAACGTATATAATTATGGGGTTAGTTATTACTTTTATATTATGTGTATTAGCACATATATATGATAATACTAAATATGAAAATTTAGTAGTTGGTATGTCTGAAGGAACTCTGGGTATATATTTTTTATATACAGCATATTTACTAATTGTTAAAAAAAGTTATAATTTATTAGCAGGTATGACAGAAGAAAAGGCATCTAGAATAAAAAACAATCCTGAAGAAGAAAAGAAAGTAATAGAATTAGCGAAAACTGCAGGTTATATAGCTATTTTTATTGGTCTATTTATGCTATTATTAGCGTATTTACATCTAATAAATCGTGTTTAGATATTGTTTTTCTATTTTAATAGAAAGGATTAAATTAAATATGAAAAGAAAAATATATGCGATAATTGTATTAATAATCACAATCCCACAATTTGTACTTATATACATATATGATAATACAAAATATGAAAATTTAGTATTAAGTATCAATCTAATTCTTATTGCTTTATTGTTTTTGCTTACATCTTATTTATTGTTTGTCAAAAAAAGTTATAATATATTAGCAGGGATTACTGAAGAATTAGCAGAAGAAATAAAAAACAATCCTGAAGAAGAAAAAAAATTATAAAAAAATCAAAAATTGTTGGCTATATATTTATAATTGCATCTTTAGTATTGTTGATATCGGCATGGTTTTCAATTAGATAGGTTATCTTATAAGAGTTAAAAGAAGATTATCCAAAGTTATAAATTAGTTAATATACTATTTGTAGCAAAGGGTAATCTTTTTTGATATAATAATGTTTATGACTGGATAGGTTGCATAACCGTTAAAATGTATGTACCACGAAAAAACTAAATGCACCACGCAAGGAGAAAATTGTATGATAAAAGTTGTAGTTACAGAAATCGGCGTGTAGTTGGTAATACAAATTAGTGTGTGAAAAGAGTTATATAAAGGGTTCTTGTAACTGTTATGTAAGATTGATGATCATTAATTTATAGTAATAAAAATTCAAAAAGTAAATCGTTAAATTATTAGTAATCGTTAAAAAATATGTTAGCAAGGTTTCTAAATTAAAAACATTTGTGTAATTTATTAGATTTACTACTGGAAAATATCCAACAAAAGAGAAAGGAATAATTACTAGTACTACTTTTATAAAAAATAGATAGATATTAATACTATGAGAAAGTATAAAGAGTATATGCTTAATAGTGTTAGATATGATATTTCTAATGGTTCTTTAGAAGGTATTAATAATAAGGTTAAGGTTCTTAAAATGGTTTATTATGGTTACCGTAGATTTTATAATTTTAGATTATTCATTTTAGTTGTTTTTTAGATTATTGGCGAATTATGATAAGAAAAATAACATTAAAAACAATCTTATGCAGCAGAATTCTGCTGCATAAGATTATCATTAATTTATTCCACCCCCAGAATTTGACATAGAGCCTTTAAACGTAGAACTATCTATAACTTCATCAAACTTAGTAAGTATTTGACTGTCAGTATTATGGCTGATATAAATCAATCCTGTATCCTTTAAGTTCAATATTGCATTTTCAATTATATTTCTTGTTTCTTTATCTAGTTGTGATGTTGTTTCATCTACAAATATAAAATCAACATTTCTTATCAAGGCACGTGCTAAAGCAATTCTTTGTTTCTCTCCTCCAGAAATTTCTTGTCCATTGGAATTTATAAGAGTGTCAAGTCCTAAATTTTGTTTAGCTATAAATGAACCTAGATGTGCTAGTTTAATAACTTTTTCCAAGCTTTTTTCTGAGACTTCTAAACCTAAAGTAATATTTTCTTTAACTGTACCATTTGTTAAATACACAAATTGGTCAATATATGCGACTTTCCCATAATATGTTTTCAAATCAATATTCTGCAAATCTATATCATTAATATTAATTTGTCCTGATTGCGGTTTATTCAATCCAAGTAAAAGTTTTAGTAAAGTTGATTTACCACTTCCTGATTCTCCTACAATAGCATACTTTTTATTTTTATAAAATTCTATAGAAAAATTATTAAATATAATATTTTCATCATATTTAAAACTTACATTGCTTAAGTTTAATTTTTCTACATTTCCTTCAAACGATAATTTATTATCATTTTTAATATTTTCTTGGAATTTATTTAATAATACATGTGCTGTTTTGAATGTAGTAATTGAACCTAGTAGTCCTTGCACTCCATTAAAAAGATTTCCTGCAAGTGATGCAACACTTAGAACACTTCCTGCTGTTGTCATACCTAAACTTGCCATATATAAAACAAAGACAATTAATCCTATTTGAGAAAGCAATGATACAAATAACATAACACTATTCACTTTAGCCTGTGCTATTTCAAATTTAAAATATTCTTTTTCTTTGGCTAATATAACACCTTTCATATTTGAATAGAATTTTGAAATTGCATTTCCTATAAAAAATACGCTAAGTCCCTCTAAATTATCCCTTATTGATTCTGTATATTTTTCATTAGCTTTAGTATATCGTTCTTGTGATCTCATTATGTAGGCTTGAGTTAAGGTTGGTAGTAATAACGATACTCCTAAAAGTAATATTGAAACTACTGCAATAAGCCAGTGTAAAATGAACATAGATACGAGAGCACTCACAACAATAGTAATTGTGTACACAAAGTTTATTAAATTTGCAAATGCTTGTGATTCTATTTGCCCAGCATCATTGATAAACCAAGACATTGATTTTCCTGTATCACGAGTTGTAATCAAATCATGAGATTTATCAATCACATTTTTAGTCATCTTTAATTTCAATGATTCGTTATTTTTCTTTATATACCTTGCTTTAAAATAAGCTGATACTAATGATAGTAGTACAGTTATAACAAAGAGAGTAGATACCAACACTATTGAATTATAAAATTCTTTCTGCCCCAAACTATAAGAATCAAACATAATCGTTAGTGAATAAGAAGAAATAATAACAGCTAATCCAAATAATATATTAAAGAATATTGCAAAAAATGTTTCTTTAAAATTTTCTTTTATAATAACTAGAAATAATTTATTTCTCATAACATTTCTCTCCTAACTGTTTCAAAAATTGACTCATACGTTTCAATTCAGGAGTATTAAGTCTATAATAAATTCTCTTTCCTTTTACTTCTGAAGTAATAATTTGTTCTTGTAATAAATTAGATAAGTGATGACTAATCGTTCCTGTTGAGATATTCAAATGTTCTGAAATTTCCCTACCAAACATAGCACCTTTTGATAAAAGAACAATAATGTTAAACCTCGTCGTATCAGAAAGTAAGGTAAATTTATTAAACATTTCATTTTTATTATCCTCACTAGTATTTGTAATTCCATGTAATTCAAAAGGAACTAACCCTAGGAAAAGATAACCTGTGATATCTTTTGTTTTATCTTCTTCAAACATAGAGAATCCAAAAACTTCTGAAAATTGAATTAAACAAGTTACTTCAATATTTACTATTTTGTTACTTTTTATAATAGGCTCAAGAATTTTTTCTGTATCCAACCTAAATAAGTCAGTGTCTTCAAGTTTTTTATAGGTATTTGTTAATATTTTTTTTAGACCTTTAGTATTTTTTCTAATTATTTTTTCAAAAAACAATACAAGATTATATAATAAGTCAAAAGTTCCGTTTATATCATGTAGCAATTTATATATTGCGTACCTCTGTCTTTCTGTAAAAACAACTAATTTATCAATTTCTTCAAAACTAAGTTCTTCAGTTAAATCATAACCCATAGATAGCATATTTTTTACAAACTCAACTTTAATCTTTGTAAATAGCTCTTCTTTTTTATAATCTTCTATACTTTGTTCTAATTTAGAATATGTTAAAAAATATAAAATTTCTGGAGAATTACTTTCTCTAAAATTCCTAAAATATATACCTAACTCACTTCTTTTTTCAAAGTATCCTCTAGCTTCATGTCTAATAGTTTTTAAGAAATATATTAAATCTTGGTATTGATTTCCTATACTGTCTCCGAAACCTTCAATATTACGCCCTTTAATAGAAATATCAAAGTCTTTATCCTTTTCTACATTACAAACATGCATTGCTAATAAAAGAGCCTCATTAAAATAATTTATTTGATTTTTTATAATATAATTCATTTTTATAATATGAAAGGAAATATTTTTTGTATAGCTAATTTTTTATCTACCATATTCAAAATACATAATATTTCTTCTTTTCCTCCTAAAAAAGATTTTTCATGGTTTTCTTGATTTGCATCATAAAAATTATCTTCTTTAAATGTATTTAATACATCTTTATAAAATTCTTCCATATGATTAACAAATGATTCTTCTGTTTTTATATATATAGTTATAAATTTACCATAACTAGATCTATCTCCATTTTTAAAATATAAATCAATATTTTTAATTACTTTAAACGATAATCTCTTCTCATAACAATACTCACTTACTATATTAAAAATTAAATTATAGTTTCTAAATGTACAAGAAATATGGATCTTCCACCCACTATATGGAACTTCTGAAAATAAAAAAAGAAAAAAATTCTCATTTTCCTGCATTATTTTATTTAAATGTTTATTGCTTGTTTTATGCATAGTCATTTTCAAACTGAACTTATCTGGTATTAGTTAAAATCCGCTACCTTAAATGACAGCGGATTTTATTATAATGCTATTGATGATTTACTACTACATGAAATACTAATCAAACTAGCCCATAATGGTTTTGTACTTGATGATTTTTTTTGTAAATCTAATAAGTTCATTTTATATACCTCCGTTTATTTATAATCTTATTTTACCACTAAGTTTTATCGTTGTCAATCTTTTTTGTTTTATATGAATAGAACGTATAGTTTTAAATCCTAGATTAAACCCACATAAAATCGATATGACTTGCCCTGTTTTGAAGTGCACGGTAGTTTGACACTTGTAGAAGAAAAAGAAAATGATTATTCATTATTGTATTGTGGAATATTAATTTATAATGAAGATAATCAAATTCCAATAGATATTAATATACAGTGTATAATTAAAAGTAAAGATTTTGGATTTAATGTATTTATTCCTAATATAGATAAAAACAAAAAGGTCATAGAAATATGATCTGGTTACTTTAATATGTGGAAGAAAATAATAGTTTTTGATATAATAGAAAAGTTAATAAGGAGGATTAAAATTTGCACCCCTAATGACAAAAAAAGGAGAAAATTGTATGATAAAAGTTGTAGTTACAGATATAGATGATACGTTGCTAGATAGTGAGGGAAAACTTACTGAAAAAACGAGAAATACGATAAAAAGATGTATAGATAAAGGGATAAAAGTTATATTGGCGTCTGGAAGACCAGATTTTGGAATGTTTCAATATGTAAAAGAGTTAAAATTAGATAGTTATGACAACTATTTGTTATCTTACAATGGAGCAAAGATGACTAATCTTTTAACAGGAGAAGTTATTTATGACAAAATGTTAGAAGTAGATCGCATAAAATTTTTGATAAATAAGGCGTACGAACATAATTGTAATGTCTTGACTTATCAAGATAATAAAGTTTTAACAAATAAGGATAATCCTTATGCTTTGTGGGAAGCTAATGCTTTAGGAACAGATTTGATAATAACTGATGATATTGAAAATAAAATTGTAGAAAAATCAGCAAAAGCTATAATATTAAATGAACCAGATAAAGCATTAGAAATCAAGGATAAGTTGACTAAAGAAATAGGTAATGAATATGAAGTAGCAATGTCCAAACCATTCTTTATAGAAGTAAATGACAAAAATATTTCGAAAGGAAAGGCATTGGAGTTCTTGTGTGAAAGGTTAGGAATAACAAACAAGGAAATGTTGTCAATAGGCGATGGTCTTAATGATCTTAGTATGATAAAATTTGCAGGTTGTGGTGTTGCAATGGGGAATGCGAATAATACGTTAAAAGAAAATGCTGACTTTATTTCGTTATCTAATGATGAAGATGGTTTTAGTTATGCAATAGAAAAATTAGTATTAGAGAAATAAATGTTATGAAAATAACATTTATTTTTTTGTATATTTATTGACAATAGAAATTTTTGGGAGTATAATTGACTAGTCAATAATTGATAAATCAAATTCGGAGATAACATGAAAACAAAAGATATAAGTAAATTAATATATAAAATAAAACTTGTTGAACAAAAATTCAAGAAAAATTTTGAGGATAAATTCGGAGTTAGTTTAACTAGATATGAGATATTACAAGCTATATTAAAGAATGAAAAATTAGCACAAGGTGATTTGCAAGAATATTTGCACATAGATCAAGCGGCAATTACAAGGCATATAAAAATATTAGAAGAAAAAGGTTATGTAGATCGTATAAGAAATCCGAAAAATAACAGAGAAATTTTTGTTAGTTTAACGGATAAAGCAAAGGAAGATATGCTAAGATATGAGAGAAATTGTCCTAAAATTGAAGAATTTTTTGGAAATAAATTTACTAAAGATGATGCAAATCAGCTATTAATGTTATTAGAAAAATTTGAGAATAATATAGAATAGGAGAATAAAATGACTATAGTTAATAATGATTTTAAAGATGTAGTTTTTGGTAGAAAATCTGTTAAAGAATTTGATGCTACATATAAAATACCTGAGGAAGAAATGTTAAGTATGCTAAATGATGCTATGACTGCACCTTCTTCTGTTAATTTTCAACCTTGGCGTCCTGTTGTTGTGGTTAGTGAAGAAGGGAAAAATAAGTTACGTCAATTAGTTAGCTTTAACAGTAGACAAAATGATACTTCTTCTGCTATGGTAGTAATATTTGCTGATATGAAACCACAAGTCTATGCTGATATTATTTATAATAAAGCTGTAGAAAATGGATATATGCCTAAAGAAGTAAAAGATCAAATATTGCCATCTTTCATAAGAATGTATGATAGTTTTTCTAAAGAAAATATGAGAGAAGTAATAAAAATTGATTCAAGTTTATTTGCTATGCAACTTATGCTTGTAGCTAGAGCTTATGGTTATGAAACGAATGCAATAGGCGGGTTTGATTACGAAAATATTGCTGAATCTTTAGGCTTAGATAAAGAACGTTATGTTCCAGTTATTATAATTGCTATTGGAAAACCTGCTAAAGAATCTAGAGTTACGTATAGAATTCCGGCAGAAGAAATTACTAAGTTTATTTAGCTATTAAGGAGAAAGAAATGAATTTATTATCGACTATATTAACGACATTAGTAGCATTAGAATTTTTCTACATAATGTATTTAGAAACTTTTTCGACATCTTCAAAAGCAACATCTAAAGTTTTTAATATGTCGCAAGAAGAATTAAGAAGAGAATCAACTAGTTTGCTGTTCAAAAATCAAGGTGTTTATAATGGATTGATAGGTGTTGGTCTTCTTTATGGTGCTTATATTTCAACAAATCCTAAAGAATTAGTATTAACATTTTTGGCGTATATAATAATGGTTGCACTTTATGGTGCAATTACTGTTGACAAAAAAATATTACTAAAACAAGGTGGCTTAGCAATAATTACTTTATTAGTTATTTTGTTTAGTTAAATTTATTGAAAATATGATTAAGACAGTTAATTAATTTTAGAATAGATAAATAAGGTGTGAAAAATTTATTTTCATACCTTTTTTGTGTTGAAAATATTTTTTTCGTATTTTGTTTATTGTTTGTGATAACGATATAATTAAGATAATAACTGAATAAAAGGGAGGATTATTTATGTTGAATCAAGTTATGTTAATAGGAAGATTAGTGAAAAAGCCAGAATTACGTGAGAGTGAAGGGGGACTAAATTATCTAAAAGCAAGTATAGCTGTACAATCGCATTATAAAAATAAAGATGGAAATTACGAAGTAGAATTTATTGAATTTACTGCATTTGGTAAGACGGCTCAAAATACCGCAAAATATTGTGATAAAGGTAGTATGATAAATGTTATAGGTACTTTGACAAATAATGTGTATACTGATAAAAAAGGAGTTAATCACTATCAATTATCAGTTATAGCTAATAAGGTTAATTTTTTGAGTAAAAGTAATAAAAAAGAAGAAGCAGATGACGATGTTTTTACGATAGGTCATTAATTACATTAAATAATACATTTTATTAAAATTCTATATATAAAATACAATGCTATGTCGTTGTATTTTTTTTTGTATTTGTGATAGAATAATAAAATAATTTGATAGTTGAGGGAATATTTGAATGAAGAATGTTATATATGTTAATGGGCTAGAGCTATACGCTTATCATGGAGTATTTAGCGAGGAAAATAAATTAGGACAGAAATTTATTTTTGATATTAGTTGTGAGCTAAATTATATAGAAGCTATGTTGACGGATAATTTGGATAGTAGTGTTAGTTATGGAGATATTGCAGAAATAGTATACGAGGTTGCTACTAGTAACCAATATAATTTGCTTGAAAAATTATCATTTGAAATTCTAAGAAATATTTTTGCACAATATTCTAGCATCAACAAGATAAAACTAAGAATTAATAAACCTAACGCACCTGTAAAGAGAAATTTTGTAGCTTGCGGAACAGAAGTTGTATTTAGTAGAGATGAATTTTATGAGGCGTTTAAACTATGATAATTTTGGGGATAGGAAGCAGTATTGAACCACGCGAAGAGCATCTAAAAAATGCTATAAGTATGTTATCCGAAAATAACAGTATAACTGTTAAGAAAGTAAGTAAAGTTTATAAAACACTTGCTTGGGGAGGAGTAGCAAAAAATTATTTTTTGAATATTTGTGTTAGTATAGAATTTGATGGTGATACACTAAGTTTGTTGGATATAACTCAAGATATTGAAATGAAGCTTGGACGTATTAGATTAGAACATTGGGGAGATCGTACTATTGATATAGATATTTTGTATTTTAGAAATCTTAATTTTAATAACAATAGGCTAACAATTCCACACCCCTATATAACACAAAGAAATTTTGTACTTTATCCGTTGATAGATGTATGTGGTGATATAGTTTATGAAAATAAAAAATTAAGTGAATGGCTATCTGACATTTCTGAAAGTATAGAAGTTTATAAGAATGTATTGTAAAGAAAGGATATAAGATGTTTAAGATTAGAGAAATAGAAATTCCAAATAAAGTGGTACTAGCTCCTATGGCAGGAGTGTGTAATGCTGCGTTTAGGCTTACTGCTAAAGAATTTGGTGCAGGTCTTGTTTGTGCAGAAATGGTTAGTGATAAGGCGATCTTGTTCAATAATCAAAAAACTATGAATATGCTTTATATTGATCCTAGAGAAAGACCTCTGAGTTTGCAAATATTTGGAGGAGAAGCAGAAACTTTGGTAGAGGCAGCAAAATATGTTGATAAAAATACGGAAGCGGATATTATTGATATAAATATGGGCTGCCCTGTTCCAAAAATTACTAAAAGTGATTCAGGCAGTAAATTATTGTTAGACTCTAATAAAATTTATGATGTTGTATCACGAGTTGTAGATGCGGTATCTAAGCCCGTAACTGTAAAGATGAGAATTGGTTGGGATGATGATCACATTTATCTTCTTGAGAATGCACTTAATTGTGAGAAAGCAGGTGCTTCAGCGATAGCGATACATGGAAGAACAAAAGTACAGATGTATAGTGGAGAAGCTAATTGGGACTATGTTAAATTGGCTAAAGAAAATTTAAAAATACCTGTAATAGGTAATGGAGATATTACCACTCCAGAGATTGCAAAGAGAAGATTAGAAGAGACAGGATGCGATGCTGTAATGATAGGAAGGGCAGCTTTAGGAAATCCTTGGATGCTTTATAGAACAGTTCGATATTTAGAAACTGGAGAATTGATGGAAGAACCTACTCCTAGAGAAAAGATTGATGTTTGTTTATTACATCTTAGAAGACTTATGGAAATCAAGCCAGAAAAAGTAGCAGTTCATGAAATGAGAAAACATGCAGCTTATTATATGAAAGGTATAAAAGGCGGAGCAAAAGTAAAAGCTAAATTAAATGAGCTAAACACTTACTCTGAGATGGAGAGTTTGCTAGGGGATTATGTTAATTTTGTAGAATCTAAAGAAAAGAAAATATTGATTTAGTTAATAGATTATAAAATTGCAACTAGTAAAGAATGTTTTTGCTTTTAGTTGTGATTTTATTAATCTATTTTTATTTTTTAATAGTTAAAATGTCTAGAAAAATTTTATATAATATGATAAAATGAAAATGCATACAAATCGGGAGGTTTATTTATGAAGCAAAGAAAAGTCAAAATTATAGCAACATTAGGTCAAAGTACAGATTCCAAAATAGAAAGTATTATTAAGGAACAATTTGTAGATGCAGTATTAATTGATGATTATTATGGAAATAATGAAGAAAATTCATCAAGGATAGATGTTATTAAAGAGTTAAATGAAAAATATAATACTAATATAGCAGTAATATATGACTTAGATCATATTTATTCTCAAAGTAAATATAAACTTATAAAAATAGATTTTGAAAAATTAGAATATTCATTATCATTAGATGTTGATTTTGTTGCTTGTCCTTTTGTTAGTAATATGGATGAGATACATAAGGTTAAGCAACTTATTAATGATAAACAAAGTAACACTGGGATTATAGTAAAGATAGATTCAAAAGAGGCTTATTGTAATATTGATGATATTTTGAAATGTGCAGATGCTATAATGATTAATCGTGATGAATTAGGAATGGATTTTGATTTGCAAGATTTGCCGATAATTCAAAAAGAGATAGTTCAAAAAGCTAATGTATCGGGCAAACAAGTAATAATAACGACACAAATGTTGCAATCTATGGTCTATAATCCTAGACCTACACGTGCAGAAGTATCCGATGTAGCAAATGCAACTATTGACGGAGTAGATGCTATACTGCTTGTAGAAGAAACAGCAACAGGATATTATGTAGAAGAAGTACTAGAAACATTAAATAGAATAGTATGCTACATAGACCAAAATTTTGATACAGATGTAGAAAAACGTATATTGAAAAATAATGAAATGAGTATAGCTCATGCTATGAGTATGTCATCAAGATATTTGATAGAGCAAACTCAAGCTAAAAATATTGTTACTTATACTAAATCAGGACAAACAGCTAAATTTATAGCTAAATATAGACCTAAAGCAGCTATTTTAGCAGTTGTGCCAAATAGTAACATAGCAAGAAAATTATCGTTGACGTGGGGAATACATACATATATAGAATCTAATAAACTAACGATGGAAGAGATGATAGAAAAAGCTCCACAATTTTCTAAACAAAATAATATGGCTAGTCAAGGTGATTATATACTAGTTACATTAGGTGGAGATTCTAGAAAGAATAATTTCGTGCCAACTGATTTTTTAACTATTAAAGAAGTTGAATAAATTTATAGACATTAGAGTTATGTACTAAAAGAAAGTATGTAACTCTAATATTTTTATAGTAACATAGTAATTGTAAACAGAATAACAATTTTATTAATTAGGTTGAGAATTTTTTTTAGAAAAGTATTGACATATAATTTTATTTTTAATATAATTTATTTTGTAAACAATAAGTTAATTGAATATTTAAGCGGGTGTAGTTTAGTGGTAAAACCTCAGTCTTCCAAACTGATGTTGTGAGTTCGATTCTCATCACCCGCTCCATTTTTGTTAAGGAGGAATACCCAAGTCCGGCTGAAGGGATCGGTCTTGAAAACCGACAGGAGTGTAAAAGCTCGCAGGGGTTCGAATCCCCTTTCCTCCTCCATTGATCCACAGTAGCTCAGTTGGTAGTAGCATCTGACTGTTAATCAGAGGGTCGCAGGTTCGAGTCCTGCCTGTGGAGTAAAATTGACGGTATAGTGCTTAGCCATTATGCCGTTTATTTTTTTTACTGTGTATATTATGTTATAATATTAGTGCTTGGTTTTTAAAAATATATTAATTGTTAAATAAATTTATAGGAGAAATGTAATGTTTATAGATGAGGTAAAAATTTATGTCCGTTCAGGAGACGGTGGAAATGGATTGGTAGCATTTCGTCGTGAAAAGTACGTTCCTAAGGGTGGACCAGCTGGAGGAGACGGAGGTCGTGGTGCTAATGTTATTTTCAAAGTAGATGAAGGATTACGTACTTTTATGGATTATCGTTATCAAAAGAAATTTGTAGCGCC
Source organism: Gemelliphila sp. 1F1 (assembly GCF_056897515.1). NCBI lineage: Bacteria > Bacillati > Bacillota > Bacilli > Caryophanales > Gemellaceae > Gemelliphila > Gemelliphila sp. 1F1. The sequence goes on along the minus strand of NZ_JBXHBE010000006.1, from coordinate 70,709 downwards.
TAATGGTGAAAATGGTATGAGTAAAGGAATGCACGGTCGAAAATCTAAAGATTTATACTTAATAGTTCCGCCGGGTACTGTAATTAAAGATACTGATACAGGAGAAATTTTAGGTGATTTGACTCAGCATAATCAAGAAGTTGTTATTGCTAAAGGAGGTCGTGGAGGACGAGGAAATTGTCGCTTTGCAACACCATCTAATCCAGCTCCAGAAATTGCCGAAAATGGCGAACCAGGAGAAGAAAGAAACTTAACATTAGAGTTGAAATTAATGGCAGATGTTGGACTAGTAGGATTTCCGTCAGTAGGAAAGTCAACATTATTATCGATAACGTCTAAAGCGAAGCCTAAAATAGCTGAATATCATTTTACAACATTGGTTCCAAATTTAGGGGTTGTAGAAACAAAAGATCATAAAAGTTTTGTTATGGCAGATTTACCAGGTTTAATAGAAGGAGCTAGTCAAGGTGTAGGATTAGGTCATCAATTTTTACGTCATATAGAAAGAACGAAAGTTATAGTTCATATAATTGATATGTCTGCGACGGATGGTAGAGATCCTTACGAAGATTATAAGATAATTAATAACGAGTTAGAAAAATACAATATGAGACTTTTGGAAAGACCACAAGTTGTTGTTGCTAACAAAATGGATATGCCAGAATCTAAAGAAAATTTAGAAAAATTCAAAAAAGATTTGACAGAAAATAATGAAAATATAGAAATAGTAGAGATATCTGCCTTTACTAGAGAAAATATTGACAATTTGCTTTATAAGATAAGTGATATACTAGAAAATACTGATCCTAATCTTCTTTATGAATTAGATACAGAAGAAGAAAATATGGAAAATAGAGTGCTTTATAAGCATAAACCTAAAGATGAAACATTTACTATTACAAGAGATGATACTGGTGCATACGTAGTTAGTGGAGCCGGTATAGAAAGAGCCTTTTTGATGACAGATTTCAACAGAGATGCGTCTGTTAGAAGATTTGCACAACAAATGCGTTCTATGGGTGTTGATGAAGCATTGAGAGCTAGAGGGTGTTCTAACGGGGACACAGTAAAGATATTAAAAGGCGAATTTGAATTTGTGGAGTAAATAATTATGAAATTTGATGACAAAAAATATTATATTATTAGAGAAGATGTTCTTTCAGAGGCTATTCAAAAAACGTTAAAAATAAAGAAAGCTTTGGAAGAAAATCCTGATTTATCTATATTAGAAGCTGTTAAGAACTATGATTTGAGCAGGAGTGCGTTTTATAAGTACAAAGATACTATATTTCCCATCGAAGATTTTAAAAAGGAATCAATTTTATCTATGTCAATAAATGTTGATGATATTCCTGGTATTTTAGGTGAAATATTATCTATTGTTAATGGAGAAAAGTGTAGTGTAATAACTATTCACCAAACAGTACCAATAAACAATAGAGCAACAATTATATTTTCTTTAAATATTGATCTAAAAATTACTACTATAGAAACTTTGAAATTGAAAATTGAAAAATTAAAGTATGTTAATAAAGTAAAAGTTATAGGTTTTAATATTGAAAGATAGTAATTAAGAATGAATAATTTATTTTATAGGAGTATTAGAAAATGAATGAAATAATAAAAGCTTTGCAAGAACATAAATCTAATCGTAATTTTGTTCAGGGACATAAATTACCTAAACAAGATTTAGAAAGTATTTTGACTTGTGCTAAGCAAGCACCTAGTTGGATGAATGGTCAACATTATAATATAATAGTTGTCGATGATCAAATTATAAAAGATAGATTATTTGAACTTACTCCGAGAAATCCTCATATAAAAACTAGTTCTGTTTTTCTTATATTTTGTATAGACATAACTAGACAAAGTTTAGCAAGCCAAAAGCACAATAAAAATTTTGATATTGTAGATAATATTGATATATTAATTAATGCTACTACTGATGTTTCACTCGCTATGCAGAATGCAGCAATAGCTGCAGAATCTTTGGGTTATGGTACTGTTTTTTGTGGAGGAGTGCGTGTTATAGCCGAGGAAATAATAGAAATGTTAAATATTCCTAAATATAGTTTTCCGATATGCGGACTTAGTATCGGTAAGCTAGATGAAAAATTAACTACTGAAAGAGTGAAACCGAGGTTTAAAAATGAGGTAAATGTAGGTTATAATGCCTATCCAATAGCAACTCTTAAACATATAGAAGAGTATAATGAAACTTTGGAAATTTTTGCTGAAGCTAGAGAAACTAAAATTTGGAGTCAGAAATTTGCAGATGTATACGAAAAAAGTAGCGATAAAACAAAAAATATTTTAAGGAAACAAGGATTTTAAAGAAAATTATTGACTTAATTTAAAAATAATGATAAGATATAAAACAGTGTAAAATATAATAGCAGTGAAATATTTATTATTGCCTCTATGTTATACATTTTTTAATGTGGCAACTCGTAGTCTATGCTGCTAGACGAAGTTCCAGTTTTTATAACATATACAACAATGAATATTTGTGCTTTTTGTTTTACCAACAAAACAAAAAGAAAATAAGGAGGAGCATACAATGGCTCGTTTTACAGGTTCAACTTGGAAAAAATCACGTCGCTTAGGAATATCTTTAAGCGGAACAGGTAAGGAGTTAGCAAGACGTCCTTACGCACCAGGACAACACGGTCCAAATCAAAGAAAAAAATTATCTGAATACGGATTACAATTACAAGAAAAACAAAAACTTCGTTACTTACACGGTATGAACGAAAAACAATTCCGTAAATTATTTGATAAAGCTGGTAAATTACAAGGATTACATGGTACAAACTTTATGGCTTTATTGGCTACTCGTTTGGATTCAGTAGTTTACAGTCTAGGATTAGCTAGAACTAATCGTCAAGCTCGTCAACTAGTAAATCACGGACATTTATTGGTTGATGGTAAGAAAGTTGATATAGCTTCATATCAAGTAAAACCAGGACAAGTAATTTCAGTTAGAGAAAAATCTCGTAACTTAGAAATTATTAAAGAAGCAGTTGAAATAACTAACTTTGTGCCTGAGTACCTAACTTTCGATGCTGATAAATTAGAAGGATCATTAGTAAGAGTTCCAGAAAGAAGCGAATTAAACCAAGAAATAAATGAACAATTAATAGTTGAGTACTACTCACGTTAATAGTTTAACACCCTTTAAACAAATGTTTAAGGGGTGTTTTTTCTTGGTTTTACGGCTAAAAATAATAAAAAGTGTTCCGAAATATATGTTTTATCCCTATTCTAATAAGGTGTGTACGATGTTTTTTAATAGAATATTAAAAATATTTGTAAAGAATAAAATTATTATATAGAATAAAAATAATAATATTGATTGGATAGATAAATTAAATTTGTTGAGAGGAGATTATTGAGTATGAATAAAAAATTAAATGAAATTAATCTAAAAGAAAGTAAGCAACTATTCCCTATATTTTTGGTTGAACATAACAAAGAGTGGGCTAAATGGTACAATGAAGAAAGAAAAAAGATTTTATCATTGTTTTCTAATGAAATTATAAAAAGAATATCTCATATTGGAAGTACAGCTATTTTAGAAATATGTGCTAAAAATATTGTAGATATATTAGTAGAAGTAAATGATGAATCATATTTAGAAATTGTTAAAAATTCGCTTGTAAATGATGGGTGGATATTTATGAACAAAGATGGGAAACAAATTATTCTTAATAAAGGATACACAGAACAAGGTTTTGCCGATAAAGTATTTCATCTTCATATTAGAATTGTTGGTGATAATGATGAACTATTTTTCAGAGATTATTTGAATGAACATAGCGATGTAGCAAAAGAATATGAAAAATTAAAGTTATCTCTTTGGAAAGAATTTGAGTATGATAGAAGTGGATATACCGAAGCAAAAACAGATTTTATAAAAAAATATACATACTTGGCAAAAAGTAAATATAGAAAAAGATACTAATTATATTTTTTGTGTAAAAAATAAGAAATAAATTATAAATGAAACTTTATAAAAATTTAAAAATAAGTTCTCAAATTTTGAATATTATAGATATTAATTGTTTATAATATAGTTGTATTTATAATTTATATTTGTTATAATTTAAGGGTATTTGTGGTAATTCTGCAAATGCCTATACATATTTTAGGAGGAAAAAGTCATGTCAGAGATATGGCAAAATATTTTATTTACTTTTTTTGGAGGACTAGGTCTTTTTCTATTTAGTATTAAATATATGGGAGATGGTCTTCAATTAATAGCAGGGGATAAGATGAGAAGTGTGCTTGATAAATATACATCAACACCACTTAGAGCTGTTTTAGTAGGTATTTTTGTTACGGTGCTTATACAATCTAGTTCAGGATCTACAGTTATAACTGTAAGTTTAGTAGCGGCAGGATTACTAAGTTTAAAACAAGCTATAGGTATAGTTATGGGTGCAAATATAGGGACAACTGTAACGTCATTTATTATAGGATTTAATTTATCTGCTTATGCTTTACCGGTATTGTTTATAGGAGCAGCGTGTTTATTTTTTACTAAAAGAAAAAATATTAACAATATAGGTAGAGTTTTGTTCGGTGTAGGAGGTATTTTTTATTCATTAAAACTTATGTCTTCTGCAATGGGGCCGATGAAAGATATGGATTGGTTTATGGCAGCTTTAGGACATTTAGCTGATAGCCCAATAATAGGTGTTACTGTGGGTACAGTATTAACGATGTTAATTCAATCATCTGCGGCAACTATTGCTATTTTGCAAAATTTGTATGCAGATGGTGCTGTGGAATTATCAGCAGCGTTACCTGTTTTATTTGGGGATAATATAGGAACAACTATTACAGCAGTTTTGGCGGTTTTAGGATCGACAATAGCAGCTAGACGTGTAGCAGCCTCACACGTATTATTCAATGTTATTGGTACTATTATATGTCTTATAGCATTATATCCATATACTATGTTTATTCAATATATAGAAACATCTTTAGGACTAGATCCTAAGATGACTATAGCATTTGCTCACGGTACTTTTAATGTATTGAATACATTATTACAATTTCCATTCATTTGGTTATTAGCGGCGATTGTTACTAAAATTATTCCTGGTGAAGATGAGGTTATTAAGTACAGATCTCAACACTTGGAAACTTCATTAATAACTAGTGCTCCGGCAGTAGCACTAGGACAAGTAAAAAAAGAGTTTATAAGTATGCTAGAATTATCACAAAAGAGTGTTAACAATGCTGTTAAGTATTTCTTAACAAAAGAAGAAAAATTGTATAATAAAGGCGTTACAATAGAAGAAGCGATAAATTCAATAGATGAAGAGATGACAAATTATTTATCTTTATTGTTTAGAGAAAAATTAAGTGAAAAAGAAGGTATAGAAGCCTCAGGTTTATTAGATGGTACAAGAGATATTGAACGTATAGGAGATCATTCAAGAGATATAATAACATCTGTACAAAATCAGATTAATAAAAATATTAAATTTTCTGATGACGCAGTTGATGAAGTTAAAGAAATGCATAAGCAATCTGTCAAGATGATTGAATTAACAATCAAAAGTTTAGAAGAAAATGACAATGTGATTGCAGGTGAAGCATTAGCTATTTGTAATAAAATGTATTCTTTAGAAAAATCTGCGAGAAAAGGTCATACAAGTAGAATGAGAGAAGGTTCTTGTGGGATTTCTGCTGGAGTAGTGTATATAGATTTAATTACACATTTTACTCGTATTTGTGAACATGTTAGAAATATTCTTGAGAAAAAATTATCAGGTGTGATATAAAATAAGATTATGAAAAATTATAAATTTTATACTATAATAATTATTTTGATTTTATTTTTTAGTATATTAATATATAGACTGTATAATTTGCAGATTGCTTAATGAAAAAGTCGATACAATAAGTGTATCGACTTTTTGTAATTTAGAGTAAATCAGCTATAATAAGGCTTATTTATATTGAAAATAAATTTTTGGCTGTTAATATATATAATTAATACCTTGATATTTAAGCAGTAATAGTGTATAATTTAGTATATTTGAATAAAAATATATTTATGGAGGAGTAATTCTTTAATGTTTAAATTTTTAAAGGGTGTTGTATCTGAAATGAGAAAAGTAAGCTGGCCCACAGGTCCAGAATTACTAAAAAAAACAGCTATAGTTATTTTCGCTGTAGGTGTTTTGATGGCATTTACTTATGTAGTTGATTTAGGTATAACAGCATTGTTAAGATATATTAAGATATATTAAGAAAATAGCTAGTAAGGTGATAGAAATTAATGGAAAATACAGTAAATAAAGAATGGTATGTTATACATACTTATTCTGGTTATGAAAACAAAGTAAAAGATAATTTAGAAAAGCGTGTAGAAACTCTAAATATGGAAGATAAAATATTTAGAATAGTTGTTCCTGAGGAAAAAGAGATTGTAGTAACACCTACAGGTAAGAAAAAAGAAGTTACTAGAAAAACTTTCCCAGGTTATGTATTAGTAGAGTTAGTAATGACTGATGATTCTTGGTTTATTGTTAGAAATACACCAGGAGTTACAGGATTTGTAGGATCTCACGGATCTGGAAGTAAACCTAGCCCATTGTTACCAGAAGAAATTAACTTTATTTTAAAAGAAATGGGATTAGCAAGTGTTACAGAAGTAGATATAAGTGTAGGAGACTATGTTAATGTTATTTCTGGACCATTCGTAGGTATGGAAGGAAAAGTAGCAGATATAGATTTAACTAACTATAAGGTTGATGTTATGATAGAACTTATGGGAAGAGAAACTAAAGTTGAGTTAGAACTATATCATGTTGAGAAGTTTAATTAAACTTAGAAAGGAAAAGCTATTAATTATTTAATAGTAGGTTGATTTAGTGGAGAAAATAGCAGTATTAGTTGATTCTACCTCGTATATGAGCGATGAATTAAAAGAAAATAAAAATTTGAAAATTGTATATTTAAGTGCTACTATAAATAATTCGACTAGAAAAGAATTAATAGATATTACTTTAGATGAATACAAAGAGTATTTAACAGACGATAACAATACATTTCCAACTACATCACAACCTTCAATTGGAGAAGTAGTTGCTACTTTAGAAAAACTAAAAGAAGAAGGTTATACTGATGTGATTGCTATTGCTTTATCTAGTGGAATAAGTGGAACATTCTCTTCTTATTCTGTAGCATCGTTGATGGTTCCAGATATTGTAGTTCATTCGTTTGATTCAGAAGTGTCGTGTCAAGCAGAAACGTTTTATGTCATTAAAGCATTAGAATTAATAAAACAAGGAAAATCATCAAATGAAATTATAGATGCTTTAAATGATATGAAGAAGTATTCTAAAGCATATTTTGTTGTTGATGATTTGACGCATTTACATCGTGGTGGAAGATTAAATGGAGCACAAGCCTTAATAGGTAATTTACTACAAGTTAAGCCTATATTGCATTTTGAGGACAAAATAATAGTTCCATATCAAAAAATACGTACTTATAAAAAAGCTGTTGCAAGAATTTTGGAATTGTTTGATGAATTTTATGCTGAAAATAAAGGTAAAAATATTAATGTTTGTGTAATTCATGTAGAGGCTGATGATAGAGCTGCAGAATTAAAAGAATATTTTGAAGCTAATTATAGTGATATAAAAGTAACTACCGGAGTTATTGGTCCAGTAATAGCTACTCACTTAGGATTGGGTTCTGTGGCTATCGGATGGACTATTTTGTAAAAGGAGATAATAAGATGAAACAACAAATGGTACATACTTGTTATAGAGTTAAGAATTTAGAAGAATCTATTAGGTTTTATACAGAAGCTTTTGACTTTACGGTTAGTAGAAAGAGAGATTTTCCAGAGTATAAATTTACGTTGGTTTATTTAACATTACCTAACGATAGTTATGAGTTAGAATTAACTTATAATTATGATCACGGAGAATATGAATTAGGAAATGGTTATGGTCATATTGCAATAGCTGTAGAAGACCTTGAAGCTTTACATAAAAAACATGTAGAGTTAGGTTACAACGTCACAGACTTAAAAGGATTACCAGGAACAAAACCAGGTTATTATTTTATAACTGATCCTGATGGTTACAAAATTGAAGTAATAAGATTTAAATATTAAAATAAAAGAGTTTGGGGAATTTCTCTAAACTCTTTTAGTAATAAAATTTTGAATTTGATAAATATATACTTTGATGATATAATTGAAATATTATGACAAAATATATATTAGGTAATTAAATGAGAGGAAAACTAATATGGGTTTATTTAGTAAAGTTTTTGATGCAAATAGACGAGAGTTAAAAAGTTTATCAAAAATAGCTGATAAAATTATTGCAAAAGAAGAAGAATATGCTCTATTAACAGAAGAGCAATTAAAAAATAAAACAATAGAATTTAGAAATTATATTGCGGAACAAAGAGAAAAAGGTAGATCTAAAGATGATATTCTGGATGATATTTTAGTTGATGCTATGGCTGCAGCTAGAGAAGGTGCGAATAGATCACTAGGTATGAAACCTTACAAAGTTCAAATTATGGGTGGACTAGCTCTTCATAGAGGAGACATTGCAGAGATGCGTACAGGTGAAGGTAAGACTTTGACTGCAACTATGCCAGTTTATTTGAATGCACTATACGGAGAAGGTGTTCATGTTATTACAGTAAATGAATATTTATCTAAACGTGATAAAGAAGAAATGGGTGTATTCTATGAGTATATGGGATTAACAGTAGGATTAAACTTAAATTCCCTTTCTCCTGAAGAAAAAAGAGAAGCTTATAAATGTGATATAACATATTCTACTAATAATGAATTAGGTTTTGACTATTTACGTGATAATATGGTTCGTACAGTAGAAGCAAGAGTTCAGAGGCCATTAAGTTATGCAGTAATAGATGAGGTTGATTCTGTACTTATTGATGAGGCGAGAACACCACTTATTATTTCTGGTGAAGGACAAGAATCTACACCTTTATATCAAGTAGCCAACGCTTTTGTAAAAACTTTACACCGTGCGGAGAAAGAAGATGGAAGTGATGGAGATTATACTTTAGATGTAAAAACGAAAAATATTCAATTATCAGAACATGGTATAGATAAAGCTGAAAGTTATTTTGGTCTAAATAATCTATATGATCTAAAAAATGTTGATTTAACACATCACATTAATCAAGCATTAAAAGCTAATTATACAATGAAATTAGATGTTGATTATGTTGTTGAAGATGGAGAAATATTAATAGTTGATCAGTTCACAGGACGTACAATGCCGGGACGTAGATTTTCTGAAGGATTACATCAAGCTATAGAGGCTAAAGAAGGAGTTGTAGTTCAGCGTGAGAGCAAAACTATGGCAACTATAACATTCCAAAATTACTTTAGAATGTACAAAAAACTTAGTGGTATGACTGGTACTGCTAAAACAGAAGAGGAAGAATTTAGAAATATTTACAATATGTACGTAACTACCATACCTACAAATAAACCGATAGTACGTGAAGATGCTCCCGACTTAATATACGGAAGTATGGAATCAAAATATCGTGCTATGGTAGAAGAAGTTAGAGAAAGATATCTTAAAGGGCAACCCGTTCTTTTAGGTACAGTTGCCATAGAAACAAGTGAATTAATTTCAAAATTATTGTATAGAGCAGGAGTACCACATAAAGTTCTTAATGCTAAACAAAATGAAAGCGAAGCCGAAATTATAAAACAAGCTGGACAATTAGGATCTGTAACGATAGCTACCAATATGGCAGGGCGTGGAACAGATATTAAATTAGGAGAAGGTGTTAGAGAACTAGGAGGATTAGCCGTTATTGGTACAGAAAGACACGAATCAAGACGTATTGATAATCAGCTTCGAGGACGTTCAGGACGTCAGGGAGATCCTGGGTATTCTAGATTTTATCTATCTTTAGAAGATGAACTTATGGTAAGATTTGGAGCAGATAGACTAAAACGTTTGATGGATGCTAATGATGACACTCCGTTCGAAAGCAAAATGGTAAGTCGTTCCGTAGAAAGTGCTCAAAAACGTGTTGAGGGTAACAACTTTGATTCTAGGAAACAAGTTTTACAATATGATGATGTTCTTAGAAAACAAAGAGAAATTATGTATGGAGAACGAAATGAAGTTTTAGAAAGTGAATATGTATCTGATATTGTAGGTGATATGATAAATAGTGCAATTACAAAAACAGTAGAATATTCATTCAATAATATTTATAACGATGATGAAGTAGATGTTAGAGATGTAGTAAAAACTTTAAATGAAAAATATTTGACAAATAATCAAATATTGGTAGGAAATTATTCTGATAATGCTGATGCAGAAGAGATAATAGAGTTAGCTATTAAAAATGCTAAAGAAGAATTAGAAAAGAAACGTGAACAACTAACCGATGAAACTATGAATAATTTCGAGAAATACATTCTATTAAATTCTATTGATAAGCATTGGACAGATCATATTGATCAAATGGATCAGTTAAGAAAAGGAATATTCTTACGTTCTTATGGACAAATTGATCCACTTCGTGAATATAAGAATGAAGGTCATATAATGTTCGAAAATATGATTGATGAAATAGAAGATAGTGTAACAGAAGGAATATTGAAGATTAAAATAGAGCAACAAACAGAAGTAGAAATTAAAGAAGAAGAAAAAGTTCTAATAACTAATGATAGTAAAGAACATGTTGCTAGAGGGCCTATTAAGAGTAGTTCTCGACAAGAGAAAAAAGAAAGAAAAGAAAAACGATTAGATAAAATAAAAGAATTAAAAAATAAGAAAAAGCAACTGAATGAATAAAAATGAAAAAAATACTAGATTTTTGAAATAAAAAGTGGTATAATATCTATCGTTGTATGAAAAAGTTGTAAGATATTAAATAGGAGGTTATATTAATGCGCGTAAATGTAACATTAGCTTGTACAGAATGTGGTGATAGAAACTACATTACTAAAAAGAACAAAAGAAATAATCCAGACCGTATTGAGTTAAAAAAATACTGTCCAAGATTAAAAAAAGTAACTCTTCACAGAGAAACTAAATAATTTTTTAAAAAACTCATCGTTTATCAGGCGATGAGTTTTTATTTTGTCCTTTTATAAATTTAAGCTATCTAAGATAAAAAATGATTCACCTGGATAAGTGTTACAGTTGTATAGGGGATTATAGATAAAATTTTTAAATAAAAGTATTGACAAAGTATTTGTAAAATGATATTATATTCCTTGTGAGTATTTCTATGCTCTCTAAATTAAGCATTTTTGCTTTTAATTTTTTATTTAAAAATGACCCACCCGGATTTGTGGGATAATAAAAAAGAAATTTATAGTTAATAAAGATAAAGAAAGGAGGAATTCTAGGAATGCCTACTATTAATCAATTAGTTCGTAAACCTCGTAAATCAAAATTAGTGAAATCAGATTCACCAGCACTTAACAAAGGTTATAACTCTCAAAAAAAGAAAGAAACTAATATTTCTTCTCCACAAAAAAGAGGAGTTTGTACTCGTGTTGGGACAATGACACCTAAAAAACCTAACTCAGCTTTACGTAAATATGCCCGTGTACGTTTATCAAATCAAATAGAAGTTACAGCATATATCCCAGGTATCGGACACAACTTACAAGAACACAGTGTTGTACTTATTCGTGGAGGACGTGTTAAAGACTTACCAGGGGTACGTTATCATATTATTCGTGGTGCGTTAGATACTGCTGGAGTTAACAACCGTATGCAAGGTCGTTCTCTATACGGAGCTAAAAAACCAAAAGAGAAAAAATAATAACAGAAAATTAATTTGATAAAATATACGAAAGGAGGCAACATAATGCCACGTAAAGGTCCAGTTGCGAAACGTGATGTTTTGCCAGATCCAATTTATAACTCAAAATTAGTTACAAAATTGATTAACAAAATAATGATAGATGGAAAACGCGGTACTGCACAAAGAATTTTATATTCTGCGTTTGATATAGTAAAAGAAAAGTCAGGTCGTGATGCTATTGAAGTGTTTGATGAAGCATTAAATAACATTATGCCAGTTCTTGAAGTACGTGCTCGTCGTGTTGGTGGTTCTAACTACCAAGTACCAGTAGAAGTTCGTGCAGAAAGAAGAATTACATTAGGATTGCGTTGGTTAGTTAACTATGCTCGTTTAAGAGGAGAGAAAACTATGGAACAACGTTTAGCTAATGAAATTTTAGATGCAGCTAACAATTCAGGATCAGCTGTTAAAAAACGTGAAGATACACACAAAATGGCTGAGGCAAATAAAGCATTTGCTCACTACCGTTGGTAATCTAAAATTGGTGATATATCAAGCTAGTCATTAGCTTGACTTTTTCACTATGTAAACAAAATAAACTTAATTATATATAACATTGAAAGGAGAAAAGTGACTCATGACTAGAGCGTTTTCTTTAAAAGATACTCGTAATATCGGTATTATGGCTCACATTGATGCTGGGAAAACTACTACGACTGAACGTGTTCTATTTTATACAGGTAAAATTCATAAAATAGGAGAAACACACGAAGGTGCTTCTCAAATGGACTGGATGGAACAAGAGCAAGAACGTGGTATAACAATTACTTCAGCAGCAACAACTGCAGAGTGGAATAATCACCGTATTAATATTATCGATACTCCGGGACACGTAGACTTCACTGTTGAGGTTGAACGTTCATTACGTGTACTTGACGGAGCAGTTGCGGTTCTTGATGCACAATCAGGAGTTGAGCCACAAACTGAAACAGTTTGGCGTCAAGCAACAACTTATGGAGTTCCTCGTATCGTATTCATCAACAAAATGGATAAAACAGGAGCAGATTTCTTCTACTCAGTAGGAACAATACATGATCGTCTTCAAGCTAATGCTCACCCAATTCAAATACCTATCGGTGCTGAAGATAACTTTGAAGCAGTTATTGACTTATTAGAAATGAAAGCTATCTACAACGAAGGTCAAAAAGGTGAGACTATTCGTATAGCTGAAATTCCAGCAGAATATCAAGAAAAAGCAGAAGAATATCGTGAAAAATTAATTGAAGCAGTTGCTGAAACTGATGAAGAATTAATGGAAAAATATCTTGGTGGAGAAGAACTTTCTGTTGATGAAATTAAAGCGGCGATTCGTCGTGCTACTTGTAAAGTAGAATTTTATCCAGTAGTTTGTGGTTCTGCGTTTAAAGATAAAGGTGTTCAAGCAATGCTAGATGCAGTAGTAGACTACTTACCATCACCATTAGATGTACCTGCAATTAAAGGTATTGATCCAGACACAGAAGAAGAAGTTGAAAAACATGCATCTGATGATGAGCCATTTGCAGCCCTTGCTTTCAAAGTAATGACTGACCCATATGTAGGGAAATTAACATTCTTCCGTGTTTATTCAGGTGTTTTATCATCTGGTTCTTATGTTAAAAACTCAACAAAAGGTAAACGTGAACGTGTAGGACGTATTCTACAAATGCACGCTAACTCACGTAATGAAATATCAGAAGTTTATGCTGGAGATATAGCAGCAGCAGTTGGTCTAAAAGATACAACTACTGGTGATACTTTATGTGATGAAAAACACGAAGTTATCTTAGAATCTATGGAATTCCCAGAGCCAGTTATTCAACTTTCTGTTGAACCTAAATCTAAAGCTGATCAAGATAAGATGACAACAGCGCTACAAAAATTACAAGAAGAAGATCCAACATTCCGTGCAGGAACTGACGAAGAAACTGGTCAAGTTATCATCGCAGGTATGGGAGAGCTTCACTTGGATATTATCGTAGACCGTATGCGCCGTGAATTTAAAGTTGAATGTACAGTAGGTGCTCCAATGGTATCTTACCGTGAAACATTCAAAACAGCAGCACAAGTTCAAGGTAAGTTTACTCGTCAATCAGGTGGACGTGGACAATATGGAGACGTTTGGATTGAATTTACACCAAATGAGCCAGGTGCAGGATTTGAATTTGAAAATGCGATTGTCGGAGGGGTTGTTCCTCGTGAATATATTCCGGCAGTAGAAGCAGGTCTTAAAGATTCTATGGCTAATGGAGTATTAGCAGGGTATGAGCTAATAGACGTTAAAGCTAAATTATTCGATGGATCATACCACGATGTCGATTCATCTGAGATGGCATTTAAAGTTGCAGCTTCTTTAGCGCTTAGAGAAGCAGCTAAAAAATGTAACCCAGTAATCTTAGAACCAATTATGAAGGTAGAGGTAGTAATGCCTGAGGAATATCTAGGAGATATTATGGGAGATATCACTTCACGTCGTGGTCGTGTAGAAGGTATGGAAGCTCGTGGTAATGCACAAGTAGTTAGTGCACAAGTACCACTATCTGAAATGTTCGGATATGCTACATCATTACGTTCTGCAACTCAAGGACGTGGAACTTATTCAATGGTATTTGATCATTATGAAGAAGTACCAAAATCAATTTCAGAAGAAATTATCAAAAAAAATAAAGGATAATTAATAAATTTATTCTTTATAGTTGCAATTTATGCATTAAAATTATAAAATATAGTTATCATAGATGTACTCTATGTAACTTGTAAAAAATCTATTTATTTCAAGGAGAACATTAAACAATGGCAAAAGAAAAATTTGACCGCAGTAAAACACATGCCAATATTGGTACAATAGGTCACGTTGACCACGGAAAAACTACTTTAACTGCAGCAATCGCTACAGTTTTAGCAAAACGTTCTGGTAAAGGAGAAGCTAAATCATACGATGCTATCGATAACGCACCAGAAGAAAGAGAACGTGGTATTACAATTAATACTTCTCACATCGAGTACGAAACAGATTCTCGTCACTATGCACACGTAGACTGTCCAGGACACGCTGACTACGTTAAAAATATGATCACTGGTGCAGCTCAAATGGATGGAGCTATCCTAGTTATAGCTGCAACTGATGGACCAATGGCTCAAACTCGTGAGCACATCCTACTATCTCGTAACGTTGGAGTACCAAAAATTGTTGTATTCTTAAACAAATGTGATATGGTAGACGACGAAGAGTTATTAGAATTAGTAGAAATGGAAGTTCGTGAATTACTTTCTGAGTACGGATTCGACGGAGATGATGTACCAGTAATCAAAGGTTCAGCTCTTAAAGCTCTTGAAGGAGAAGAAGTTTGGGAAGATAAAGTTGTAGAGTTAATGAATGTTGTTGACGAATACATCCCAACTCCAGAAAGAGATAACGCTAAACCATTCATGATGCCAGTAGAGGACGTATTCTCAATTACTGGACGTGGTACTGTTGCAACAGGACGTGTTGAGCGTGGACAAGTTAAAGTTGGAGACGTAGTAGAAATCGTTGGATTAACAGAAGAACCAGCTTCAACTACAGTAACAGGAGTAGAAATGTTCCGTAAATTATTAGACTACGCTGAAGCAGGAGATAATATCGGTGCTTTATTACGTGGTGTTGCTCGTGAAGATATCGAACGTGGACAAGTTTTAGCAGCTCCTAAAACAATTACTCCACATACTCAATTCGTAGCAGATGTGTACGTATTATCAAAAGAAGAAGGTGGACGTCATACTCCATTCTTCACAAACTATCGTCCACAATTCTACTTCCGTACAACTGACGTAACAGGAGTAGTTACATTACCAGAAGGAACTGAAATGGTAATGCCTGGAGATAACGTATCAATCAACGTAGAGCTTATTTCACCAATCGCTATCGAATCAGGAACTCGTTTCTCAATTCGTGAAGGTGGACGTACAGTAGGTTCAGGTGTTGTTACTGAAATAATCAAATAATTAGTGTTTACAAGACATAAGACTAGAGATTTCTCTAGTCTTTTTTAGTTTTAGTAATATTGCAAATATTATATAATTATTGTATAATTGTCATAACTAGACACTAAGGAGTTAACTAATGAATAAAAAGATTATTTTGACAGGTGATAGACCAACGGGAAAACTACATTTAGGGCATTATGTAGGTTCTTTGAAAAATAGAATAAAACTACAAAATGAAGAGAATACAAAAATGTTTGTTATGATAGCAGATCAACAAGCATTAACTGATAATGCTGATAATCAAAAAAAAATTATAGAAAGTGTGACGGAAGTTGCTTTAGATTATTTGGCTATCGGATTAGACCCTAAACAAACAACTATATTTATTCAATCACAAATACCTCAATTGGCAGAATTAACGATGTATTATATGAATTTAGTTAGTTTGGCTAGATTGCAACGTAATCCTACAGTAAAACAAGAACTAGCTAGTAAAGATTTTGGAGAAAGTATTCCTACAGGATTCCTAACTTATCCTATTAGTCAAGCGGCAGATATTACTGCATTTGGTGCTACTCATGTTCCTGTTGGAGAAGACCAAAAACCTATGTTGGAACAGACTAGAGAGATAGTTCGTGATTTTAATAGAATTTATCAAAAAGAAGTTTTAACGTTACCAGAGATAGTTTTACCAGAAAAAAATCAAGGAAGATTAATAGGGATTGATGGGAATGGAAAAATGAGTAAATCATTGAATAACGGTATCTATTTATCTGACTCTCCTGATGAAATAAAAGCAAAAATAATGAAGATGTATACTGATCCTAATCATATTAGAGTAGAAGATCCAGGACAGGTAGAAGGTAATGTAGTATTCACTTATTTAGACATATTTGATCCTAACAAAGAGGAAGTTGCTAGATTAAAAGAACATTATCAAAAAGGTGGTTTAGGTGATGTTAAATTAAAATTAAGATTAAATGATGTAATGCAAGAAATATTACGTCCAATAAGAGAACGTAGAGA
The DNA here is from genome assembly GCF_056897515.1 of Gemelliphila sp. 1F1. Classification (NCBI taxonomy): domain Bacteria; kingdom Bacillati; phylum Bacillota; class Bacilli; order Caryophanales; family Gemellaceae; genus Gemelliphila; species Gemelliphila sp. 1F1. The sequence continues at coordinate 53,873 of NZ_JBXHBE010000006.1, read as the reverse complement.
AGAATTTGCAAAAGATAAAGACGAAGTTTACAAAATGATTGAATTAGGAAGTAGAGATGCAAGAGATGTAGCAGCTAAAACTTTAGATGAAGTTAAGGATGCTATGGGAATTAATTATTTTAAATAAAATTTACTAAAGACTTAATTTCTATTAAGTCTTTTTTATTTTAGTTATATATGTTTTTGGAAAACGTTTGACTAATATATTTTTTCATACTATACTTTACTTAGGGAGATTGAAGATAGGAGCAAAAAGATGAAAAATTTTAAAAAATTATTAATGATTACAATTATAGGATTATTGACAGTATCTTTATCAGCTTGTTCTAAAGGTGTAGGAACAGCAAAAGATGGTAATGAACAAAAAATAGAAAAAGCATCAATGAAATTAGTTACAGCTGTTGAGAAGAATAAATATAAACTTGTCAGCACAGAAGAACTAAAAAAATGGATTGACAATAAAGAGGATATGATAGTTGTAGATACTATGCCATCTGACTTATACAATAAACAAAAAATACCTACTGCAGTAAACGCAACTTTGCCATCAAAGTTAGATGAAGTAACTAATGAACAAAAAGAAGCATTTTTAAAATTATTAGGAGATAATAAGAATAAAAAAATAGTTATTTATTGTGGATTTGTGGATTGCGAACGAAGTAATGTAGGAGCAATTATTGCTAAAGAAGCAGGATTTACAGAAGTTTATCGTCAGCCGGGTGGTATTATATCTTGGATTGATGCTGGATATGAATTAGGTAAGTAAAACTAAATATTAAAATAAACTCGATAAATTAATATATAATTTATCGAGTTTACATTATATGTTTTTTGTAATATAATTGTTTGTAGAATATTCACTACTTATTTTATAGCTTAAATAATAACGTTGAATTTATTTTATTTTTATAATATAATTATTAAAATAAATCTTATTTTAATTTATTATTTTATTAGTATAATAAAAATATCAAATCATAGGGGGATGTAGATGATATACATAGAAACTAATAGTAATGATCCAAAATTTAATACTGCGGTTGAATTTTATGCTTTTAATGAATTGGCTAAACAAGATGATGTTTTTATCTTATGGATTAATAAACCTTGTATTGTAGTGGGAAAAAACCAAAATACTACAGAAGAAATAAATCAAAAATATTGTGATGATAAAGGAATAGAGATTATTCGTCGTGTTAGTGGTGGGGGAGCAGTTTATCACGACTTAAATAATTTAAATTATACTATTATATCTAACGGTAGAAGTGATGAAGCATTTGATTTTAAAAGTTTCTCGCAACCAGTAATAGATGCATTGGCTTCTTTAGGTGTTGATGCTAATTTTACTGGGCGTAACGATTTAGAAATTGAAGGAAGAAAATTTTGTGGAAATGCACAATATATTCGTTCAGGAAGAATTATGCATCACGGATGTTTAATGTTTGATGTAGATACTAGTGTTCTTTCTGAAGCATTGAAAGTTTCTAAGGACAAAATAGAATCAAAAGGGATAAAGTCGGTTAGATCAAGAGTTACTAATATTAAAGAACATTTACCTAATAAAGACATGACTGTTATAGATTTTAAAACATCTTTAAAAAAATATATGAATAATAAATATAATATGGTGGATTATACTTTTAGTAACGAAGATATAATTAATATAAAGAAAATACAAGCAGAAAAAAATGATTCGTGGGATTGGGTTTATGGTAAAAATCCAGAATTTAATATTAAGAGAAATAGAAGACTATCTACCGGAAAAATAGAGGCAAATATTCAAGTAGATAATGGTATTATAACTGATATTAAGTTTTTTGGAGATTTCTTTGGAGTTATGGACGTGGAAGATATAGCTAAAAAATTAATCAATATAAAATATAATAAAGCAGATATAACTAGAATTTTAGAAAATACAGATATAAATTCTTACTTTTTAGGAGCAACTCTAGAAGAAGTAATAGATATTATAGTAGATTAAATTAAATATATAGGAGGATTAAGATGATAATTTCAACAACTAACAACGTACCAGGTATGGAAATAGTAGAATATAAAGGATTAGCAACAGGAGAGGTTGTTTCTGGTATCAATTTTGTTAAAGATATTGGTGCAGGACTTAGAAATTTCTTTGGTGGAAGAAGTAGTGGTTATGAAAAAGAATTAGTAGCTGCTCGTAATGCTGCTTTGGAAGAAATGAAAGATAATGCTTCAAAATTAGGGGCAAATGCCGTAATAGGTGTTACTATAGACTTTGAAAGTTTAGGAGCAAATGGTTCTATGCTTTTTGTAGCAGTTACAGGAACTGCAGTAATAGTTAGATAATTAAATTAATAATATAGCAATAGGAGATTATGAAATGAGTTTATTAAAAAACAATTTTAAAAAAATTTTTTCATTACTAATAGTACTATTTTTAGCTATTGGTATAACATTTACATTATCAGGATGTAGTAACAGCTCTGATAATAGTAGTAATCAATCAGAAAGTTCTTATAAAGTAAGTGCAGAAGAAAAAGCTTATTTAAAAGAAAGATTTGATAATTTATCGAGTATTAATAAAGATACAATAGCTTATATTTATGCACCAGGTACAAAATTAGATGAGCCTGTAGTTCAAACTACAGATAACGAAACTTACCTTGACAAAACATTCGAAGGTGGAAATGAGCCACTTATGGGAACTGTTTTTATGGATATGGATAATAATAAGATGTTTAGCGATAAATTAACTTGGTTATTTGGACATGCACGAGGTAGTCAAGTAGCAGACAATAGAATGTTCAATGATGTGAATTTTTATGATAAACAAAGTTATTTTGACGAACATCCTTATGTAGTAGTAGAAACTCCAGAGAGAAAGTATTATTACGAAGCTGCATTTTTAATTATTGTTCCAGAAACAACAGCATTTTATAAAACTTCATTTAGTAGTGATGCTGAATTTGCTCAACAATTAACAGATGTAAGTAAAGATGCAACTACAAAAAATAACAATATAAAAATTGATTCAAATGATAAATATTTAGTATTATCAACTTGCCGTGAAGAAGATGTAACAATAAGATCTAATCTTTATTTGAGACAAATTCCAGATAGTGAATTATCAGATTTCTTAGAAAAAAATAAAGATAAATTAACTTATGTAAAAACTAGATAAAAAAAAAGACTAATTTCTATTTCAGAAATTAGTCTTTTTCTGATTAACTATTTTATTTTAAAATTCTTTTCCATAAGAAATAGTCAGGTCGTCTTTATCTAAATACTCTATCGTAGTTTTTATTATAATTTCCAGAGCAGTTACAATGTCTTTTAAATTCATAGAAGGAGCTATTTTATTGATTACTTGCTCAGGTAAGAATGGTATATGAATAAATCCTGCTTTAAAATTATTTTTAGCTTTGTTTGCAAAATATAATGCGTTATACATTATATGATTACACACAAATGTTCCTGCACTATTGGATATAGTGGCAGGAATATTATTGTCTTTTAATTTGGTAATTATAGCTTTTATAGGTAATGTGGAGAAGTATGCATTATCTCCATCTAATTTAATTTTTTTGTCAATAGGAGAATTACCGTTGTTATCAGGGATACGAGCATCGTCTATATTTATAGCTATACGCTCAACATTAATACTACTAATACCACCAGCTTGACCTACACAAATTACTACATTAGGATTATGTTTTGCTATTTCTTGTTGCAATATTTTTGCAGATAAATCAAAAACTGTAGGAATAGTTTTTTTTATAATTTTGTAATTGTTGATGATAGCAGGTAATAATTTTATTGCTTCTGATGATGGATTAATTTTTTCATCACCAAAAGGTTCAAAACCAGTTATTAAAATTTTCATAATGACCTCCTAATATAATGTTATTATATGGAATTTTAATTTTATAGTCAAGATATCGTTTGAATATTTATTTATAAAGTGTTATATTATAATAGTTATTAGGAGGAGATATTGTGTCAAGAGAAGAGAATTTTAAGACTATAATAAATAATATTGACTATAAAAAAAATATAGAAAATGCAAATAAAAGTGATTTAAAAACTTATAGATCTCCTAAGCCAAATTGGATTGCAAAAAAATATTCTAAAAATAAATTTGCTAGCTACAAGCCATTTCAGTTTGTTGATGGTGAAGGAGTTAGATGCTCAATTTATCTTAGTGGCTGTTTGTTCGGGTGTAAAGAATGCTTTAATGAAAGTATTCAGAATTTTAATGTAGGAGCTGAATATAATAGTGAAATAGAAAATAAAATTATAGAAGATATAAGCCAAAGTTATGTTCAGGGATTAACTATTTTAGGAGGAGAACCTTTTTTAAATACCACAGTAGCCATAAAGTTATGCGAAAGAATTAGAGGAGAGTTCGGAAACAAAAAAGACATTTGGGTGTATAGTGGTTACACTTATGAACAGTTAATTAACTCGGTGGATGAAGATAAAATAAAATTATTATCTTTGTGCGACGTTTTAGTTGACGGACCTTTTATTCTAGCTTTAAAAGATTTATCTTTGAAATTTAGAGGAAGCTGCAATCAAAGAATTATTGATTTAAAGAAAAGTAGTAAGGAAAGTGTTGTTTTGTATTTAGAATAATATACATAAATATAAATAAAAAAGCTCAATTACTAGAGGTTCACTCTAATAATTGGGCTTTCATTTTTCATTTCCTTAGTAGTTAAGTAGCCATCATATCCTGAAACTTTTTTGAAATTTCTTAACATATTATTTTCTTCTGATTTTGCTTTAGCTATAGTTTTATATTGTTTATACACCTTTTTGTAATCGTCTAATGATACACCCTCTGTATAACATTTTTCGATAATATCAAGGAAGTTTATAATAATAGTTATTTCTTCAACAGAGTATAAGGTGTAATCTATTGGATAGTCAAATTCTAAATTTTCCATTATGAAAGAGAATATCCTATACCACGAATAGTTTTTAGATATTTGTCACAGCCAACTTTTTTTAATTCTTTACGTAGGCCAGAAATATATACTTCAATAGCGTTGATAGTCGTTTCAGAATTTACCCCCCAAACTCTATCAAAAATCTCCTCTTTTTTCAAAATTATATTGTTGTTAAGAACGAAGAAGTACAGTAAATCAAGATATTTACCTTTTATATTTTCTAAAACAACATCATTAAATGATGCAACTTCATTAGTTAAGTCTACTTTTAGATTTTTGTATGAAATTACAGCATTATCTTTTTTGTTGTTGAATCGTTGTAATAAGTTATCAACCATTATTAAGAAAGTTTCTTTACCATAATTTCTAAGGAAATAATCTGCCATAGGGTATTCCATAATTTCTGTTTTATCGTCCATAAATTCTGTAAATGCGATAACTACTATAGGAATCAACAAATTATTTTTTTTAAGTTCTCTAATAATACCGAGAGCATTTAATTTTGGCAATATACTGTCAGCTATAACTAAATCATAATGTTCATTTTTAATCTTATCAATCGCTTCTAAACCATTACTACAAATCTCAGAAATGAATTTTTCTTCAATAAATTTCTGGAATAAAGAAGCTAACAGTTTATCGTCTTCAACAATAAGAGCTTTTAACATTTTAGACCTCTTTCTATATTTTTTTAGTATTAAAGAATAGTATACATTTTTTTTAAACAAATTACAAATGATAAGTTAAAAAAATAAATTAAATATATATTTATTCGAAAGCAAATATTTGTTTGTTTTGAAGAAATTTATTTTGTTATTAATGGCAAACTCATATATTTTACTAAATTCTAATCAATAAAATATTCTATAAAATTAAATAAAATTAGTAAATGTTTATATAAAATTTTGAAATATATTTATTAAAATATTTTTTATTTTTTTGATAACAAGTTATTAAATAATTTAAGTATAGCTAAATAGATTATTATTCCTATAATTCCTCCTACTGAATCAATAATGATATCTGTAAATTTAGCACTACGCCCAATTACAAAAAATTGATGTATTTCATCAGTAGTTGCGAAAAAAACTACGAACATAATACTGTAAGTAAAAATTAGTTTTTTATTTTTAGCATAGTTAGATATGAATGAACTAGTAAAAAAACTTAATAAAGCATATTCACTTATATGTCCTAATTTCCGGATTATTATATTGTTACTTACTTTAGCAGAATCAACACCATTTTGGTGAGAAAAATAGAATATTGTAGTACATATTATTAAAACAATTACTAATGATATGTATTTATTAAATATGGATTTTTGCATTAGTTGTCCCTCAATTATATAATAATATTTTAATTATATTACATTATTTATCGTCAATCAATATAGATATAACGGATATTTACAATAATACTGTATATTTGTTATAATATAATATTAGTAGGGTAAATTATATAAAATATTAGGAGGAATTTTAATGAATTCATATACTGGCTATTTATTTTGGGGATTTTTGATTGTTTATGGACTAATAATGTTTATACTATCTCCCAAAAAGGTAACAGATAAAGGTTTTTTTGAAGGAGAAAGCAATAGTGGAAAAAAGCCTACACAAATGATGTTAATGCTTAGTATTTTTATTAGTTGGATTTTTGCTAAATCTGTTACTAATGCAGCTAATCTTGGAGCACAGTATGGATTTGTAGGTGGCTTGGCTTACGCAACTTATTGGCTATGTATTCCTTTAGCTGGATTTGCTATATATAGATTACGTGTAAAATATAAAGCCAAAGGGTTAGTTAGTTTTTTAACTAATAATTATGGTCGTGTTGCTGCAGTAGCTTTTTCAGCGGCAATTTTGATACGTTTGTTTAATGAAGTTTGGAGTAATACATCTGTTGTAGGTGGTTATTATGGTAAATCGGGTAGTAAGGAATTTATTATATCAGCAATAATCTTTACACTTATAACATTAGTTTATTCTGTAATGGGTGGTCTAAGAAGTTCTATAGTAACAGATGTTATTCAAGCTATAATATTTATATTTTTTGTAGGTTGGGTTGTATTATTAATTTTGCCAAAGCATAGTATCGGTGATTTTGTTACATCTGGATCTTGGGCATTAGATACTGGAGTTGATATGTTATTAGTAACAATACTCCAATTATTTAGTTATCCATTTCATGATCCAGTTCTTACTGATAGAGGTTTTATATCTGATGAAAAAGAGATGGTAAAAGCATTTACGGTTTCGGGAATTTTAGGATTTTTCTCAATATTAATTTTTAGTTTTATTGGTATTCATGCCAATTTGATAGGTATGGAGTTATCTAGTAATGTTCCAGCAGCTTTAGGAAAGACTTTGGGAACAGCAGGTTATTTTGCAATGATTGTAGTTATGGTTTCAGCAGCGGGATCTACGCTTGATTCTACTTTTTCAAGTTTAGGAAAATTAACTGCCAAAGAACTTCTAGAAGTTGCAGGTAAATCGAAATTAAAAAATGCTAAATTAATAGCGATAATTACTATGATTTTGTTCGCTATATTAGGTAATTTACCTATGATAATGGGAACAGATATTTTGAAAGCAACGACGATTAGTGGAACTATGGTAATAGGTTTAGCACCAATATTTTTATTACACGGTTTTGTTAAACCGACTAAAGTAGGTTTCCATTTAAGTTTTTGGCTAGGTATTGTTTTAGGAGTATTGTTAGTATTGAATGCTATCCCAAATAGTCTTGCAATAGGAACAGGGAAACAAGCATTAACTTTGGGTGTGAATTTATATGGATTAATACTTTGTACAGTTTTATACATAGTTCCTAGCTTTTTTGTTAAAAAGGATATAAATAATGGTTAAAGGTAAAAATTGTTCGCTAGAATATTTATTATCAAAAAAATGGGCAGAAGATATAGAATTAGTTGTAGATAGACCTATTTATATTATCGGGGGACTATATGGTAATTATCAATCATTGATAAAAATAAAAGAACTAGCTAATAATGAAACTAAACAACCTTTATTAGTATTCAATGGAGATATACATTGGTTTGATATATATGAAGAAGATTTTTTAAACGTAGAAAATTTTATAGAATCTGATATTAAGTTAATTGGTAATGTAGAGTATGAGTTGTTGAATAAACATAATTCTTTAGGATGTGGCTGCAATTACCCAGAAGATGTAGATGAAGGTATAGTTAATCGTTCAAATGTAATACACTCATTGCTAAAAAATAATATTAGTAATGAAGAAATATTAAAAAAACTTTACAATAGAAAGTCTACAATTTGTTTAGAATATTTTGATAAGAAAATTGCTATTACCCATGGTGATGAAAAAAATATGGCAGGCTGGCAATGTTCTAACGAAAATTTGAGAAATTATGAAAGACAAAAAGAAATAGAAAATTGGTTAAAAACTAATGAAATAGATGTATTAGCCACAACTCACACTTGTTTACCAGCAATTCTTAATTTAAATAATAAACTTGTAATTAATAATGGAGCAGCAGGCATGGCTAATATAAAGAATTCTACTTTTGGTTTAATAACTAGAATAGCAAATAATAAACATAAGGAAGCTCTAATTTCCAAAGAAATAGACAATATTTTTGTTGAACTAGTTAAAGTAGATTATAATATTAATAATTTTATAAATTGGTTTGATAGTATTTGGGACCAAAATAGTGCTGCTTCAGTTTCTTATCAAGATAGAATACTATATGGAACAAACATAACAAAAGATGATATAGTAATTTAATTAATAATATTACGTTACTTAAATTTGTAACAATAGAATTTTTAGTTTTACATTAAGCGACCAGTAAAATGGTCGCTTTTTTGTTAAAATAAAAATTTTTATTTTAGATATAAATTTGTAATTAATTATGCTATAATTATTTAATAAAAATTAAGAGGTGATATAATGACTATAACTTTTAATATTTATTATACTGGAAAAAATGGTTCAGCGAGAAAATTTGTTGATGAGATGGAAAATACTGGTATTGCTGACTTTATTCGTGCTAAAGATGGAAATTTAAAATACGATTATTTTTGTGGATATAATAATGAAACAGTGTTGTTAGTTGATATTTGGAAAAATCAAGAAGCATTGGATTTGCATCATCAATCTGAAATTATGTCAAAAATTATAACTTTAAGAGAAAAATATGATTTAAAGATGGAAGTAGAACGTTATATTCCAGATAATGTTCCTTCTCATGATGTTAAATTTATTAGAAAATAGATAGGAGAAATAATTATATGAAAAAAGCGAAAATTCAAGAGTTAGAAGTTCCTGCCATTGCTTTAGGAACATGGTCTTGGGGATTTGGTGGAGTTGCTGGAGGAGATTCTATTTTTGGTAATCAATTATCACAGAATGATTTGAAGCCAGTTTTTGATAGTGCAATGAATAGTGGCTTAACAATGTGGGATACGGCTAGTGTGTACGCTAGCGGTCAATCTGAAACTATTTTAGGAGAATTTATAAAAGATCAAGAAAACGTTATTGTTTCAACTAAATTTACTCCATTTTTGGCAGAAGGTCTTGGAGAAAATGCAATGCAGGAACTATTAGATGTTTCAAAAGAAAGATTACATCGCGATGTAATTGACATCTATTGGATTCACAATACACAAAACGTTGAAAAATGGACTTCTAAGTTAATTCCATTATTAGAAACAGGACAAGTTAAGAAGGTAGGGGTATCTAATCATAATTTGGAACAAGTTAAATATGTTAATAATGTTCTTAAGAAAGCAGGATATCAGTTGCATGCTATTCAAAATCATTACTCTTTAATCTATACTACTATAGAAGATAGTGGATTATTAGATTATTGTAAAGACAACAATATTTCAGTATTTACTTATATGGTTTTGGAGCAGGGAGCACTATCAGGTAAGTATACAGTTAATAATCCTCTTCCCAAAGGGACAAGAAGGGGAGATGCTTTTCCTAAAGAGATATTAGCAAAATTAGATCCATTATTTAATTATATGAAAAAGCTGGCAGATAAGTATGAGGTTAATATTGCTCAAATACCTATAAGTCATGCCATTGCAAAAGGAACAATCCCTATTATAGGAGTTACTAAAGAAGAACAAGTAACTGATGCTAGTCAAGCAGCAAATATTATTTTAAGTTCTGATGAAGTATCAATGTTGGAGAGCATTGCTAGAGAAACAGGTGTAGCAGTTAAAGGGAACTGGGAATCGTCTATGTAATTGTTAATATTAAGTAAATATAAAGAAGTACTTAATAATTTATTTAGTAAGTCAAATAAGTAATATATAAAGATAACTATATTTATATTGCTTATTTGACTTTTCAAAATTTATATATTAAGGTTTATTAATAAATATTAAGTATTTTTTAGTCAAATAGTATATAATATAATTTGATATTAATTAAATTTAGATGGAAGGTGTTTTTATTGAATAAATTCAAGGAATTTTTATTATGTAGCAGACCGCATAGTTTTCCAGCTTCGATAGGACCTGTTCTAGTAGGTAGTAGCTTTTCATTAAAATATATAATATCATTTAGTTGGTTAAAATTTATTATATTTTTGTTAGCATGTATTCTTATTCAAGCAGGAACTAACTTATTTAATGAATATTATGACTTTAAAAATGGAATAGATAAAAAGGATTCTCAAGGAATATCAGGATCAATATTACATGAAAAACTTAAAGCTAATGAAGTTTTGTATGGAGCATTTATATCTTATTTATTAGCAGTAATTTTAGGTGTATATTTGTCGAGTATAACTAGTTATTACTTGTTATTTGTAGGATTGATTTGTATGTTAGTAGGCTATCTATATACTGGTGGTAAGCATCCAATAGCTTATACTCCTTACGGTGAAATAACAGCAGGATTTTTTATGGGAACTGTAATAATGTGTATAGCGTTTTATATTCAAACAGAATTTGTAAATATAGGAGTTATTTTAGTATCTTTACCTCTGTTTATTATGATAGGCGCCATATTGTTATCTAATAGTATAAGAGATTTGGACAATGATAAGCTATCTGGAAGATATACCTACGCAATAAGTGTTGGAAGAAGACTTGCGATAATGACATTAGCATTATCATTTGTGTTAGTATATTTACTTAATGTTATTTATAGTGTTACTAAAATAGGATCGGTATATAATTTGTTAGTTCTTTTAACTGTTCCACTATCTTCGAAAATAATAAAAGGTTTCTTGGCTAATAATGATAAGAAAACAATGGCACCGTATATGGTATTAACAGCTAAACTTACTATTTTAGTTTCGATAATAATGACTATAGCTTATATTTTAGATTATATAATAAAATAAAAGTTTGTTAAGTATGAAGAAAATATATGTATTTTCATACTTAACAAACTTTTTTATTTTATGTATCATAGTTAGATTAGAACAGGATCATTTTTTTATTTGTTGAATCAAATTTTGGATTTGATGATTATCTATTTCTACTTTTATGGTAGTTTGATTTGTATAAGTAACCATTCCCGGTTTGGCTCCTGCTATTTTTTTGACATTTTTTATCTGGGTGTAATCTATATATACATATTTTTCATTTTTATTTTTAGAGAAATGTGCTGCTAAAGTAGCTGCTATGTTTATTTGTTCTTCGCTAGGATCATCATTAAAAATAACTACATGACTTCCCGGAATATCTTTTGCATGAAACCAAAAATAGCTTCTTTTTGCTAGTTTATTGGTAATTGTATTATTTTGAATATTATTTTTTCCGATATAAATAGCAGTACCATTAATATTCAATATACTATATTTAGTTTTTTTATTTTTCTTGTTTATTTTTTCTTTAATATATCCGTAAGTCGATAGTTCCTCTATTATTTCCTCTATATCAGTTAAATCTGCGTTATTTAGTTGAACATTTATATTATTAAAATATTCTAACTCTTTTTTGCTGATTTCTATTTGTTGTATTAAGTTTTGTATAGTTCTCTTATTTTTTTTATGTTCATTAAAGTATAACTCTGCATTTTTTTCAATAGATAATGTAGAATCTAGTTCTATTGTTAGGTTTTCTAAATTTTCATCGTAGAAATTCTGCACAGTTACTTCGCTGGGAACATAATTTTTATATAGATAGTTGTTTGCAAGAAGTAAGTTTCCCTTTAATTCATTTTCGGTATTGTTTTCTGCTTTGATTAGTTCATTTTCTAAAATAACTATTTTTTTATCTAATTTGGATATTTTATTTTTTACAAAATTATATATTTTCTTATTAGTATTTTTATTTGTTTCATTGTCAAAATTAGTTATATTGTAATAGAAATCTAGTAATTGAGATAAGTTATCAAATGTTTCTTTATTGTCATCTTCTGTATAGATATCAAAAAAGTAAAAATCTTTTTTCTGCTTAGTTACACATATAGGTTTATAATAATCATTGAAATTACCACAAAAATTTTTAAATTGTGATAGACTATCGTCATAACGTAAAAAATAGTTATTTAGGTTATTAGATACTCCGAAAAAATTGTTAAGTAAAAACTTAGAATTGTTTTTATCAAAGATTAAATTATTATAACTATCTAATTTGAAAGGATCTAATTTTTTTGTTGTAGGAGGTAGTCTATATTCAATATTTGCAATAGTAGATCTAGAGTATTCTATATAGTAATTATTTTTAATTGCTTCAATAATTTTATTATCATTATCTGTTAGAATAATATTAGAATGTTTTCCCATTAATTCTACTATTAGGTAATATATTTTTTCGTATCCTAATTCATCATTATTTTTAATTTTCACCCAAATTATTCTATCATTATTTATTTGAGAAAATTCTATTATATAGCCGTTTATTAAATATTTTCTAAGTACTGTACAAAAGTTAGATGGATATTTTGGATTTTCGTAGTTATTGTTTGTAATATGTATTCTTGATCTTTGGGGATTAATAGAAATAAGTAATTTTTTTTTGCTATTTTTTCTTATGGTAAAAATAATTTCATTATTTGATATATTGTTTATTTTATTAATGCGTCCGTAAGATAATTCATCATTTAGTTCTTTCATTATTTTTCTTGTAAAAAATCCATCGAAAGCCATAAATTTTCTCCTTTCTTCTAAGTATATTTAAAATATTAATTTAGTATAACATATTATTAAAATTTATAGTATATATAGGTTTAAATTTTATATGTTTTATGATAATATATATAAATAAATAAAACTACAAAGGACATAGCAATGATTGAGAAAGGATTATTAATTGTACTATCAGGGCCATCAGGAGTAGGGAAAGGTACTGTAAGAAAAGCCATATTCGAAAATAGTGTAGATTTTGAATATTCTATATCTATGACATCTCGTAATAAAAGAGAAGGTGAAGAAGAAGGAGTCGATTATTTTTTTAAAACAAAAGAAGAGTTTGAAAAATTAATTGAGCAAGGAGAACTTCTAGAATATGCAAAATATGTAGATAATTATTATGGAACACCTGTAAAATATGTTCGTGAGACTATGGAAAAAGGTAAGGATATATTTTTGGAAATAGAGGTGCAAGGTGCAGAGCAAGTAAAAAATAAAATTCCAGAAGCATTATTTATATTCTTAGCTCCACCTAGTATTTTTGATTTGGAATGTAGACTTAAAGGTCGTGGAACAGAAAGTGAAGAAGTTATCCAAGAAAGAATTTCAAAAGCTAAAAGAGAAATTCAAATGATGCACCTTTACGACTATGTTGTTGAAAATGATGAAGTAGAATTAGCAGTAGATAGAATAAAAGCTATTATTAAGAGTGAACATTTACGACGAGATAGAGTAGAGATGAAATATCGTAGAGCATTGTTAGAATTAGAAGAAGTATAAAAAGGAGAATATAAATGTTATATCCAAAATTAGATGTATTAAAAGAAAAAGTAGATTCAAAGTATATGTTAGTTTCATTAGCTAGTAAAAGAGCTCGAGTGATTTTCGCAGAACCAGAATCTAATCAATTAGAAAAGTATGTGTCACATAAAGAAGTTGGAAAAGCATTAGAAGAAATAGCAGCTGGAAAGATAAATGTTTTAAAATAATACTTTATATGTTATAATTAGGAGTATTTACTTTTGAGTAATCGCGCTAATTAATTTTTGGTGAGGAAAGTCCATACTCGCACTAGCTGAGATGCTAGTAGTGTTCATGCTAAACGAAAAAATAAGTTTAGGTACTAAATTTATAGTAACGGCAGACGATTTTTCCTAAGTGTTTTCATATGGAAAAATGTATCTTGAAAGTGCCACAGTGACGAAGTTTTTATAGAAATATAAAAAGTGGAACGCGGTAAACCCCTTGAGCGAGCAATTCAAATTTTGGTAGAAGCACTCATCTTGTAGAAATGAATATAAAGATGAGAAATAATTTATTATTTAGACAGATGATTACACCTATTTTTACGAGAGTTCTAGTTGCTCGTTAGAGTAAGGATAGGAACAGAATATGGCTTATGATAAAGTAAATTAACTAGCAAGGCTCTTATTGAGCCTTATTTTTATAATTATTGAGAAGTATTGTTAAGTTAGGAGAAAAAAATGCAATATAGATTAGTAGCGACAACCCCTATGGGATTAGAGTCAATAGTAGCAAAAGAAGTACAAGAGTTAGGGTATGAAACTAAAGTAGAAAATGGTAGAGTATATTTTTCGGGAGATAAGCGTGCAATAGTACGTTCTAATTTGTGGTTACGTTGTGCAGATCGTGTCAAAATTGTTGTTGCTCAATTTCCTGCTTATACATTTGAAGAATTATTTGAAAAGACGAAAGATATAGATTGGGATAAATATTTGCCAGAAGATGCTAACTTCCCTGTTGACGGACGTAGTCATAAATCCAAACTATTTAGTGTTTCGGATTGTCAGTCCATAGTAAAAAAAGCAATAGTAGAGAAAATGAAGAAATCTTATAATGTTAGTGGCTGGCTAAAAGAAACAGGTGCTAGATATCGTTTAGAGATTATTATGCTTAATGATATAGCTACGATTGTTTTGGATACATCAGGTGATGCTTTGCATAAGAGAGGATATAGAGCTAAGCAAGGAACAGCCCCATTAAAAGAAACATTAGCCGCAGCAATGGTAAAATTAACTAATTGGAAAGGAGATATTCCTTTTTATGATTTATTCTGTGGATCTGGAACGTTATTAATAGAAGCTGCAATGATGGCACAAAATATGGCACCGGGAATTAACAGACGCTTTGATTTTGAAAAATGGCATTGGATACCAAAAACTTTAGTAGAAGAAGAACGTAACAAAGCGGAAGAAGTTATAGATTACGACAAAAAGTTAGAACTTTATGGATCAGATATTGATCCGAAGATGATAGAAACAGCCAAAAATAATGTTGAAGAAATTGGTTTGGTAGATGTTATAGAATTTAAACAAATGACAGTTTATGATTTTGTACCAAAAAAAGAAGAAGGTTGTATCATAGCTAATCCACCTTATGGAGAACGTATAGGTGAGAAAAAAGAAGTTGAAAAAATGTATAGATTTTTAGGCGAACAATTGAAAGATAAGAAATATTGGTCTTTATATTTATTAACTTCTTATAAAATGTTTGAACATTTATATGGAAAAAAAGCTACAAAAAGACGAAAATTATTTAATGGTTCTATAGAATGTACATATTATCAATATTGGGGAGAAAGAAAAAAAGATTATTAATTAATTTTTCTGTGTAATTAAGGAGAATAAAATGCATTTAACAAAAAGTACAGAACAAGCAATATGTATAATGGTAATGTTATATTTTCAGGAAAGAAGAATATATTTAAATTCTAAAGAAATAAGTGATCGTTTAGAAATTTCACCTACTTATTTGAAGAAAATTATGAGAAAATTAGTAGTAAGTGGTCTAGTTAAAGCTAGCACAGGTGTAGGTGGAGGATATAGATATAGGGAAAACAAAAAAGTTTCTTTATATGAAATATACGAAGCGGTGAACGGACCTATAGATTTGTTTGTTTTAAAAACAGATTATGTATCGAAAATATTTAAAGGTGCTAAAGAAATAGATAGAAGATACGAAGAATATTTAACTGCAACAGCAGAAATTAATAAAGCCTTGAAACAAGCTTTATTAGGTGTAACGGTAGAAGATATAGCACGTAACATCTTGCAAGAAAATTCAACAATTAGATTAGATTGGAATAATTGGCAAGAAGAGTTTGAAAGAATATATAGACAACTAGATAAAAAATAAAAGGGGGAAAATTTGTGAACATACAATTAGTTTATGCCAGTTTAACTGGGAATACAGAAGCTCTTTGCGAGTTGATCGTTGATAAATTTAAAAGTGAAAAAAATCTTGATATTAATATGAATTTTGTTGAAGATTTAGATGATTTTAGTTTTCTAGAAGAAGCTGATGCTTTTATTGTTGCAACATACACTTATGGTGAAGGAGATTTACCTGATGAAATGGAAGAGTTTTTCGAATCTATTCCAGAACTTTCATTAGCAGGAAAAACTTATGGTGTTATTGGAACAGGAGATACGCTTTATGAAGAGTATTGTGTATGCGTTGATCAATTTGATGAACAAATTAAGAAAACAGGAGCAGTAAATCCTACTCAAAATCTAAAAATAGAGATAGAAGCTGATAGTGATGAAGATTTTGAAAATATTGATAAATTTATAGAAGATTTTTTTAGTGCTTTATAATGTATAAAAATGAGTAAAAGTTTTTATGAAAAGACTTTTATTCATTTTTTGTTTGAAATATTAGATAAAAAAAATATATTATGTTAATATATTATAGTTAGAAAATCAAAATTTTGGTGAAAGCATAATTTTGAAATTTATAATTATCGTTTAACGATTAATATAGTTAATAAATAATTAACAATATTTTAAAATATATTTGGAGGAATTATGACTGAATTCTTAAAAGAATATGATATTATTGTAATTGGAGGAGGACATGCAGGGATAGAAGCGGCTTTTGCTGCAAGCAGAAAAGGTGTAAAAACATTATTAGTTACCATTAATTTGGATACTATAGGTTTTATGCCTTGTAATCCTAGTGTTGGAGGACCTGCAAAAGGTATAGTAGTTCGAGAAATTGATGCTTTAGGTGGTGCAATGGGAGTTATTGCAGATAAGACTAATATTCAGTCGCGAATGCTTAATACGGCCAAAGGACCAGCAGTTAGAGCTCTACGTGTTCAATCAGACAAAGTACAGTATCAACTAGCTATGAAAAAATTGCTAGAAGACATACCTAATTTAGATTTAGAACAAGCTATGGTAAAAGAGTTACTAATAGAAGAAAATAAAGTGGTTGGAATATCTACTATGCTAGGAACAAGATATAAAGCGAAAGCAGTTGTAATAACTACCGGAACATATTTAAGGGGAGAAATAGTAATAGGTGATATAAAATATTCTTCAGGACCTAATCACCAAATGCCATCAATAGATTTAGCAAAACAATTAGAAGAGTTAGGGTTTGATTTAGTTAGATTTAAAACGGGTACGCCTCCTAGAGTTAATGCAGACACAGTAGATTTTTCAAAAACAGAAATTCAACCGGGAGATGATAAAGAATATTCATTTAGTTACGAAACTACAGAGTATGTAAAAGATCAAGTTCCTTGTTGGTTAACATATACGAATAGCCAAACACACGATATAATTGATAAAAATTTAGGAAGATCAGCTATGTATTCAGGAGTAATTAAAGGAACAGGTCCTAGATACTGTCCTAGTATTGAAGACAAGTATGTTAGATTTAGTGATAAAGAACGCCATCAGCTATTTTTAGAGCCAGAAGGAAGAAATACGAAAGAAATATATGTTCAAGGATTATCCACTTCTCTTCCAGATGATGTTCAACGTGATATGGTACATTCCATAGCAGGATTAGAAAATGCAACAATTATGAGAAATGGTTATGCCATAGAGTATGATGCAATTAATCCTACAACTTTGTGGCCTACATTAGAAACTAAATTAATATCTGGACTGTACACTGCGGGGCAACTAAATGGAACTAGTGGGTATGAAGAAGCTGCAGGGCAAGGAATAATAGCCGGGATAAATGCGGCTTGTAAAATTTTAGGAGAAGAGCCTTTAATATTAGGAAGAGATGAGGCTTATGTAGGTGTTCTAATTGATGATTTAGTAACGAAAGGTACTAATGAACCTTATAGATTATTAACATCAAGAGCAGAACACAGACTCTTACTTAGACATGATAATGCAGATATGAGACTTTCAGAAATTGCTTATAAATATAACTTAATTTCTGAAGATAGATACAATAGATTTTGTAAAAAACGTAAACTTATAGAAGAAGAGATAACTAGATTAAAAACTTTCCGTATAACTCCAACAAAAGAAGTAGTAGAAAAAATGAAAGAACTAAATACTGCTGAGTTAAGGGACGGTATTTTGGCAATAGATTTATTACGAAGACCAGAATTAACTTATTACGATATAATAAATTTGGCTAATCAAGAAATTACTTTAGCAAAAGATATTATAGAGCAAGTAGAGATAGAGGTTAAATACGAAGGATATATTAGAAAATCACTTCAACAAGTTGAAAAATTGAAAAAAATGGAAGAAAAGAAAATTCCTAAGGATTTAGATTACGATGAAGTTCCTAGTTTAGCATTAGAAGCCAGAGAAAAATTAAAAAAAGTTTCACCATTAACTATTGGGCAAGCATCTAGAATATCGGGAGTAAATCCTGCAGATATTTCAATTTTGATAGTATATTTAGAACAAAGAAAAACAAGGTAAAAATATGAATAAAGATCAATTTTATGAACAATTAAAGAACAATGGAATAAACTTGACAGACAATCAAAAAAATCAATTTAAAAAATATTTTCAACTAGTTTCTTATTGGAATGAGAGAATAAATTTAACGGCGATAACTGATGAAGATGAATTTTATACAAAACACTTTTATGACTCGGTTGCTACATCATTTTATTTTGATTTTTCAAACATTGAAAGTATTTGTGATGTAGGCAGTGGTGCGGGATTTCCCTCTATACCATTAAAAATAATTTATCCTCATTTAAAAGTAACGATAGTTGATTCTCTTAATAAACGTATAAAATTTTTGAATCTACTGGCAGAAGAATTAAATTTAGAGAATTGTAACTTTATCCATAGTAGAGCGGAAGATTTTGGACAAAATAAAGAATTTAGAGAGAGTTTTGATGTAGTAACAGCCCGAGCAGTAGCTAGACTTAATGTCTTGACTGAGTTATGCCTACCACTAGTTAAGATAGACGGTTATTTTTTGAGTTTAAAAGCACAAAAATCTAATGAGGAAAAGTTAGAAGCCAAGAAAGCTATCAATGTTTTGGGTGGAGAATTAGAAAATGATGAGTTATTCTATATTGAAGGAGAAGAACGTCATATCCTAAAAATAAAAAAACTTAAAAATACCCCTAAAAAATATCCTAGAAAATCAGGAACGCCGAATAAAAGTCCGATAATATAAAAGATATTTTAATTCAATAGTGTTTCAAATATAAATATTATTTGAGACACTATTATTATTTACTTTATAGTAAAAAAAGCTAATTTTTGAATTGGAATAATTCGCATTATAGTTATGTTGTTTTGAATTTTTAGAATTAATCTTGCTTTTTTCAGAAAATATGTTATTATATTTACTATAATAATTTTAATGTAAAGGAGAATAATATGCAGGAAAAACTAGGTTTTAAAAAATTATTTAACACAGTTTTAAATGGAATGGCGTTAGGAATTGTAGCCGGCTTAATAGCTAATGCAGTTTTATCAGCAGTTTTCAAATATTTAGGCAAATATTTCTTAGCTGATGTTTTTGCAATGTTAGGTCAAGCAGTTTATTTATTACAATTTGCTGTACCTGTATTAGTTGGAGTTGCTATCGGTATGACGCTTAAATTTTCTGCGTTAGAAACTGCCGTATTAGGAAGTGCAATTTTGGCAGGTAGTGGCTCAATAGTCTATAATGCAGAAACAAAATTATATACAGCTACCCCTATGGGTGATTTATTTAATGTCTTATTAGTTTCTTTAGTTGCTGTAGTTATTATTAGAGCAGTTAGTGGAAAATTTGGCTCGCTTACTATTATATTTTTACCTATTATAGGTGGAGCAGTGCCAGCATTTATTGGACTTTTAACTTTACCATATATGAAAAAGCTAACTACTTTATTAGCTGATGGTGTATTGACATTTACTACACTACAACCTTTATTAATGTGTATGTTAATTGCAATGTCATTTTCTTTATTTATAGTAACGCCGGTGTCTACAGTAGCAATGGGAATAGTGTTGTTCTCTAACGCTAACAACTTAGGAGCTGGAGCAGCGGCTTTAGGAGTGGTGTCTGCAGCGGCTGTACTTATGTTAGGTTCTATAAAAGTTAAAAATCCAAAAGGTGTGAGTTGGGCTATATTGTTAGGTGCAATTAAATTAATGATGCCTAACTGTGCAAGAACTCCACAATTATTAATTCCAATATTCTTGACAGCTGCAACTACAGGAATAGCTGGATGGACATTTAATGTTTTAGGGGATAAGAGTAGTGCAGGATTTGGGATAATAGGTTTGATAGGGCCTGTTAAAGCAGCAGAGTTATCAACTCAAGTACCTTATGTAGTATTAGCATTCTTTGTTATACCATTTGTATCAGCATTTATTTTTGATAAAATATGCTCTGACGTATTAAAAATTTATAGCAAAGATGCTTACAAAACAGAAAGTTTATAAAATTATAAAATAATAGTTTGAATGATTATTTCGTTCAAACTATTATTTATTTTTTGTAAAAAAAATCAAAAACTGTTGGATATATGACTATACTTAATTAAAATAATTATATATAATTAAGGCATGGGACAATTATTAAGAGGGAGTAAATAAAAAAGGAGTAATTATAATATGAAAAATTTCAAAAAAGTATTAATTTCATTATTTTTATTAGGGTTATTTGGAACAAGTGTGGATGTAGCTAATGCAAGGCATATTGGTTCTTTAAATGGTATATGGGTTAATAATAGCAGAGCTACATATACAGGTTTACTTGAAAAAACTGTATGGAATGGTTGGTATGTGGTTAACTTAGCAGGTACATCTGGAAACTCTGTCGTAAAAAGTATTCTTGTAAATAGTAACAACCAAAAAAGAAGTGAGTGGAATTTAACTAGAGGAGGAACTAGAGATAATTATTATACAATAAATTGTAAATCTGGATACTATTATAAATTAGCTCTTTATAATGGTAACTACGGATATGATGACATATATGGAACTTGGTCGCCAGATCATTATTAAAATAAGATAAATTAGAAAAAAGTTAAATAAAATAAACTTCCTCTAATTGTCCTTTAATATTTGAAAGGATAATTACTATGTTAATAAAAAAGAAAAATATATTATTTTTAATATTTGTATTTGTTATACTCTACTTTCTTCTTCATGACTTAAAAGAATTAATAACATTTTTTGAATTTGATGTTAATGATCCAGATTTAACTGGTGATGGTGTGGAATCTAGAAATAATTTTTTTGGATCTTATTATGATCCTGTAATATTATATAATACACTTATTGGAAGTACGTTAACTTTATTTCCATTAATGTTTTTAATTTCATTATACTATTACAATAAAATTAAAAATAAAAATTTAAAATTTCTTATTGGGAAAACGAAAAATATAAATAAATATTTACTGAAGTTAAAATTTAAAGTAGCTATCTTACCTTGTTTATTTTATATAATTCCTTTAACTATTTATACATTTGTTAGTTGGTATATTAGAGACTTACGAGTTAGACCTTTGGCTAATTTTGATTATCACTACATAGAAGATACTATATTAAAAATGTTCAATGCTTCTGTATTTGGTCACATATTTTTAATGTATTTAATAGGAATAATTTATATAGTAGCAACAGTTTTATTTTTAACGACATTTGTGGACTACAAATACAACTATATAGTAATAGCATTTATATATTTTTTAATAATGAGTATATCAAATGACTTTATATATATTTATATATCTAAATATTTAACTTTTGTAAGTTCTTATAGCTTTTTAGCTATTGGTCCAGTTAATAATATTCAAATATTTATTTCCTATATTTATATGATTTTAATTTATCTACTCTTTAGATTTACTCATAAGAAAGAATTTTAATATTATGAAGAGATTACAGGTATATTTATTAACTTATATAATTGGAATTATAATAATATTAAAAGAATTATTAACTAAATATTTTGTTGAAGAATTCAAAAGTTTTGATAATTTTATAATGGATTATTTGCAAGTAATATATACGGTAGAAGATAAACAATTGATAATTGATAAAGTTTTGGTACTTTTTGGGTTATATTTAATATTTTTCTATGTTTTCAGTAGTGTATTTTCTGTAAATGTTGAAAGTTTTAAAAAAATAATAAAGTTCAATAGTACAAATATTTTAAGTTTTTACAAAAATTCTCTATTATTTTTCGGGAAAATATTTTTTAAAAATGCTATTGCATTTTTAATGCTAATTACATTTACTTATGTAATTTTTAGTAGAGATTACAATTATAAAAATTATCTGTTAGGTTTTTTAGAATTATTAAAATTGCCTTTAATGATTTTTGGAGCAATTATTTTTAGTGTAATTTTTAATATAAAGAGAGTAGTAGTGTTTTCGAGTATATATGGAATGATTACATTGTACATTTTTTTTGTAAAGTATATATCGTATTCACATTTATTAATTTTGTATATTTTGTTAATAATACTATGTGTTACACAATTACTAGCAAAAAATGATTTATAGGGAGTAGAAAATATGATAGAAATAAAAAATGGAACAAAAAAATATCGTGGAAAAACTATTTTAGATAATATTAATATGAGTTTTTCGGAAGGTAGAATATACGGTATAGTAGGTAAGAATGGTAGCGGAAAGACATTAATAATGAAAGCTATTTGTGGTTATATAGCTTTTGATAAGGGTGATGTTTTCCAAAATGGTAAAAAAATAAGAGATCCTCTTAATTTTATAGAAGATGCAGGGATAATTATAGAAAATCCTAGTTTTATGGAAGATTACACATTATTCGAAAATTTGAATATAATAAAAAACTTATCTGATAAGAAAGATGAAGTGAACTTAGATTATTGGATAGATTTCTATAATTTGTGGGAACATAAAGATAAAAAATATAAGCATCTCTCATTAGGAACAAAACAAAAAATGTTGTTAATTCAAGCATTTATGACAAATCCTACAACACTTATATTAGATGAGTGTTTTAGTGGTTTAGATGAGAAGTCTGCACAAAAAACAAGAGATTATATAAAAAAATATATTAGCGATGATAAACTTGTAATATTAACATCGCATATAAGAACGGATATAGAAGAATTGTGTGATGAGGTTATAGATTTACATGCATAATTAAGTAATAATCTTATTCTATTTAGGGATAAGGTTATTATTTTTTGTATTATTGAGTTAATATGTAGTTGACTAAATAATAATATAATGTTATTATCGTATATTATAATAAATAAGATGTTTGAGAGATCCATCTATAAAAAAAACTATAGATAAGGATGCTCTATTAAATTTTATTGTTTAATAAGAGCTTCTTTTGTTTTTTCTCTTGAGCAAATAAAGGAGATAAAATGAGAAATAACAAAATTAAAATTTTGACTATTCAAGCGTTGGTAACGGCTATATATGTAGTATTAACTGTATCTAATTTGAGTTTTTCTTACGGACCTATTCAATTTAGATTTAGTGAATCATTGACACAGCTTGTAGTGTTTAATAAATTGTTTTGGTTACCATTGACTTTAGGAGTAGCACTAGCTAATTTATTTAGTCCATTAGGCTTAGTTGATGTGTTTTTTGGTACTTTAGGAACAGGATTAGCATTACTTATAAGTGTATTTATTTTTAAATTTATAAAAAATAGAATTTTGAAACATATAATTAACATTATTATATATTTAGTAGTATGTATGCCTATAATAGCCTATGAAATTACGATATTTTCTGGAGACAATGGAGCAAAAATAGATTTTGACTGGAATATATTTTTATCAATTTATGGTAGTTTGTTATTATCTCAAGTTATAGTAATGGCAATAGGTGTCGTAATAACAGAGATATTACATAAAACTATTAATTTGGAAAAAATATTTGAAAAATAAAAATAACTCTTGACAATTGTCAATTGAATAGTATATAATGTTTAAGTCAGTTAAGATGTACCTAAGACAGTAGGAGGAGAAATCCTTAATATATCCTACCGAGGACAATATTAAAGAGTATTATAGTATGCCCTTTTATATGTTCTCACATATAAAAGGGTTATTTTTTGGTACAGTTGAGATTGATAAATCTAATTAGGAGGAAATTCAATGTCAAAAGCTATTGAGAGAAAACAAGAACTTGTAAACCAAATTGCTGAAGAAATTAAAGCAAGTTCATCAATCGTTATTGCAGATTATCGTGGATTAAATGTTGCTGAAGTAACAGAATTACGTGATAATATGCGTAAAGAAGGATTAACATTCAAAGTTTACAAAAACTCACTAGTACGTCGTGCAATGGAACAAGCAGGAATTGAAGGTTTAGATGAAGTATTAACTGGACCTAATGCCGTTGCTTTTTCAACTGAAGACGTAGTAGCTCCAGCTAGAGTTCTTAATGATTTTGCTAAAGAACACGAAAATTTAGAAATTAAAGCAGGGGTTATTGAAGGTAAAGTTGCTTCATTAGATGAAGTTAAAGCTATTGCAACATTACCAAGCAAAGAAGGGTTACTTTCTATGTTACTATCTGTATTAACAGCACCTATGAGAAATACTGCTTTAGCAGTTAAAGCTGTTGCAGACCAAAAAGCTGAACAAGAAGCTTAATAAAAAATAAAATTAATTTAATTAAGAAAAAATCGGAGGAATTTATAATGACTAAAGAACAAATTTTAGAAGCAATTAAAAATATGTCTGTTTTAGAATTAAACGACTTAGTAAAAGCTATTGAAGAAGAATTCGGAGTAACTGCTGCTGCACCTGTAGCTGTAGTTGGAGGAGCTGGAGCAGGAGCTGCAGAAGAAAAAACTGAGTTCGATGTAGTATTAGCATCAGCAGGAGATCAAAAAATCAAAGTAATTAAAGCAGTTCGTGAAATCACTGGAGACGGATTAAAAGAAGCTAAAGAAAAAGTTGACGGTGCACCATCAACTCTTAAAGAAGGAGTTTCTAAAGAAGAAGCTGAAGAAATCAAAGCTAAATTAGAAGAAGTTGGAGCTTCAGTAGAAGTTAAATAATTGAATTTTAACTAATTAGATAGATGTAAAATTAACATAAATATTCTATTTGAGAATATTGATAAGATGATAATAACAAATAAGTATATCTCAAGTTAGCTAAGCTACGGAGATATACTTTTTTAATTGTAGGTGATATTATGGAACATTATTATACTAATAAGCCAAATTCAAATAGTGATGAACGTCAGATTAGTGGATATATTAATAACAAAAAATATTATTTTTATACAGATAATGGAGTATTTTCCAAAGGGAACATTGACTTTGGAACGAGAACTATGCTTGAAAATTTTTCTAGCGATAAAGAAAAAGCTGATGTTTGTGATTTGGGTTGTGGCTATGGTGTAGTTACAGTTTATTTAGCTAGTATATATAAAGATTATAATTATACAATGATTGATATTAATGGCAGAAGTTTATCTTTATCACGAAAAAATGTTGTTTTGAATAATATAGTATCTTCTGTTGAATTTTTAGAAAATGATTCATTAGATAATGTAGAAAAAAGTTTTGATATAATACTTACTAATCCACCGATTAGAGCCGGAAAAGAAGTGGTTCATAAAATGATGAGACAAAGTTATAACAATTTGACAGTCAGTGGTGAGTTGTGGGTAGTTATTCAAAAAAAACAAGGAATGGCCAGTTGCAAAAAATTAATGAATGAACTTTTTTCTAATGTAGAAGTTGTAGCAAAAAATAAAGGATATTATATATTAAAATCAATAAAAAATTGACTTAATCAAAAAAAAATGATAAAATGATATATTGCAAGTAATTTAATTATTTTTATAATCTGATTACGAAAAGTCATTAACAAAACTAGAAGAAATGTAGTAATTTCTCTATATTTTGTTGAGATTATTTTTATAAAATTTGAGGGGTGACACAGTTGCAAAAAGTAAAATTTGGTAAACATAGAGAAAGACGTAACTATGCAAAAATTTCTGAAGTTATCGATCTGCCAGACTTAATAGAAATTCAAACAGAATCTTATGATAAGTTTTTGAAAACAGGTGTAAAAGAGGTGTTTAAGGACGTCTCACCTATTGAAGGAAATAATGATAAATTAAGTTTAGAATTTATTGATTATAAGTTAGGTACACCAAAATATGATGTTGATGAATCGAAGGAACGTGATGCTACTTATGCAGCACCTTTAAGAGTAAAAGTTAGATTACTTAATAAAGAGACTGGTGAAATAAAAGAACAAGAAGTATTTATGGGTGAGCTGCCTCTTATGACAGATACGGGTACTTTTATTATCAATGGGGCAGAGCGTGTTATAGTTTCTCAACTTGTTCGTTCTCCTTCTGTTTACTTTACAGAAGATGATAAATTAAAAGTAAAAAATATTTCTAATGCATATAAAACTACTGTTATTCCTAATAGAGGAGCGTGGTTGGAGTTTGAAAAGGATATTAAAGGATTAGTTTATGCAAGAATTGACAGAACTAGAAAAATACCTTTAACTACGTTGATTAGAGCTTTAGGATTTAATACAGATGAGGAAATTGTAGATTTATTTGGGGAAGATGCGGAGTTATTAAATACTCTAGAAAAAGATGAAAATAGAGATACGGCAACTGCGTTAAAAGTTATTTATGATAAATTAAGACCGGGAGAACCTACAAATGTTGAAACTGCCAAAGCTACATTGTGTGGAAGATTTTTTGATGCACGTAGATATGATTTGGCAAAGGTAGGACGTTATAAACTTAATAACAAATTGAACGTTTCAGAAAGATTAGAAAATCAAGTATTGGTAGAACCTATAGTTGATACAGAAACAGGAGAAGTTTTAGTAGAAAAAGGTACAAAATTAACTAGAAAAATATTAGATGAAATACAAGAGCAACTTAATACAACTGCAAATATAAAAGAGTTTGATATGAATGAATCTTTAGATGGTAGTGATGTTCTTAGATTGCAGTTATTTAAAGTAGTTAATTTTGTAAAAGTAGGAAATACGTATGACTTGGATGAGCTTACTGCAGATCAAGTTTTACATATTATAGGTAATGCGTCACCAAACGAAGATTTATTGACATTATCAATCGCTGATATTGTAGCAAGTATTAATTACTATTTATTACTTATTAGAAATAGAAGAAATAGTGATGGATTTGAATATGAATTAATAGGAAATCCTGACGATATTGATCACTTAGGTAATAGGAGATTACGTTGTATAGGAGAACTATTGCAAAATCAAATAAGAGTTGGTATTTCACGTATGGAAAGAGTTGTTCGTGAGAGAATGAGTATTCAAGATTCTGAAGAGTTGACTCCACAACAACTGATAAATGTACGACCTGTCACAGCTATAATTAAAGAATTTTTTGGAAGTTCTCAATTATCGCAATTTATGGATCAAACTAATCCATTAAGTGAGTTAACAAACAAGAGAAGATTATCAGCATTAGGACCTGGAGGATTAACTAGAGAACGTGCTGGAATGGAAGTTCGTGACGTTCACTACTCTCATTATGGGCGTATGTGTCCAATTGAAACGCCAGAGGGACCTAATATCGGATTAATAAACTCATTATCTTCGTATGCGAAAATCAATGAATTTGGATTTATTATGACACCTTATAGAAAAGTAGAGGTTGATAAGGATGGACGTCCTTATGTAACTGATAGAGTTGAGTATCTAACTGCAGATAGAGAAGATAAATATGTAGTAGCGCAATCAAACTCAAAAGTTGATGATAATGGTTATTTCTTAGAGGATGAAGTAGTATGTAGATATAGAGGGGACAATACTACTAAGCCAAAAGAAATGATGAATTATATGGATGTATCGCCAAAACAAGTAGTTTCTGCTGCAACAGCCTGTATACCGTTCTTAGAAAATGATGACTCGAACCGTGCGCTTATGGGTGCAAACATGCAACGTCAAGCTGTTCCGTTAATGATTACAGAAGCTCCGTTTGTAGGTACTGGTATGGAACACGTGGCAGCCAGAGATTCTGGAGCAGCAGTAGTAGCTAAATATCCTGGTATAGTAGAATATGTTGATGCTACAAAAATAAAAGTACGTAGAATTGAAATTTTAGATGGAGAAGAAGTCAAAGGAGACTTGGATACATATATAGTACATAAGTTTTCTAGATCTAATCACAGTACTTCGTATAATCAAAGACCTATAGTTCAAGTAGGGGAAAGAGTTGATGCTAAAGATATTTTGGCTGATGGACCTTCTATGGACAAGGGAGAGTTAGCATTAGGTAAAAACTTAGTAGTTGCTTTTGTTAACTGGGATGGATATAACTATGAAGATGCCGTAATTATGAGTGAACGTTTAGTGAAAGATGATGTTTATACATCTATTCACTTAGAAGAATATGAGATAGAGACTCGTGATACAAAATTAGGGCCAGAAGAAATAACTAGAGAAATACCTAATGTAGGAGAAAATGCTCTTAAAAATCTAGATTCAAGAGGAATTATAAGAATAGGAGCAGAAGTAAAAGACGGTGATATATTAGTAGGAAAAGTAACGCCGAAAGGAGTTACCGAACAAACACCTGAAGAAAAATTACTATATGCTATATTTGGTGCAAAATCTAAAGAAGTTCGCGATACATCATTAAGAGTTCCTCATGGAGCAGACGGTGTAGTTGCAGATGTTAAAGTTTTCAAACGTGAAAATGGAGCAGAACTTGCAAATGGTGTTAATGAATTAGTCCGAGTGTTTATAGTTCAAAAACGTAAAATACGTGTTGGAGATAAAATGGCTGGTCGTCACGGTAATAAAGGTGTTATTTCTAACATCCTTCCAGAAGAAGATATGCCATATCTACCAGATGGAACACCAGTAGATGTTATGCTAAATCCTTTAGGGGTACCGTCACGTATGAATATAGGACAAGTATTAGAACTTCATTTAGGTATGGCTGCTAAAAAATTAGGAATTCACATAGCGACTCCAGTATTTGATGGTGCTACTGATGAAGATGTTTGGAATACTATAGCAGAGGCTGGAATGGCAAAAGATGCCAAGACAGTTTTATATGATGGAAGAACTGGAGAGCCTTTTGATAGTCGTGTTTCAGTAGGAGTAATGTATATGATCAAACTTGCTCACATGGTCGATGATAAATTACATGCTCGTTCAATTGGACCTTATTCATTAGTAACTCAACAACCTCTTGGAGGTAAAGCACAGTTTGGTGGACAAAGATTTGGTGAGATGGAAGTTTGGGCATTAGAAGCATATGGTGCTGCTTATACATTGCAAGAAATTTTAACTTACAAATCTGATGATACTAACGGACGTATAAAAACATATGAAGCAATAGTTAAAGGCGAAAATATTCCACGACCTGGAGTTCCTGAGTCATTTAGAGTATTGATGAAAGAATTACAATCTTTAGGTATGGACTTTAGAGTTATGGATAGTGAAGATAATGAAGTAGACTTATCACAAATTGAAATTTTAGATACAGTTGAGCATCACGTTCAATCTAAAAACTCAGAAAATACAGTGGATGAGAAAATTAATGAAGAAGTTGTAGCAGATGATTCTCAAGTAGATACAGAAAATGTAGATAGTGTAGAAGAGTCAGGATTAGAAGATTTATTATCAAGATTAATGAGTGATAGTGAAGATTATGATGATGTTGAAGAAATAGACGATGAAGAAATCGAAGAAGACTTACAATAGGAACTAATCAAGAGTTATTGTTATTAAATAAAGGAGGTAGGCTTCTTGATAGATGTAAATAATTTTTCATATATGAAAATTAGCTTAGCTTCTCCAGAGAAAATAAGAAGTTGGTCTTATGGAGAAGTAACTAAGCCAGAAACTATAAATTATAGAACTTTAAAACCAGAAAATGACGGATTGTTTTGTGAAAGAATCTTTGGGCCGACAAAAGACTGGGAGTGTTCTTGTGGAAAGTATAAGCGTGTAAGATATAGAAATATAAAATGTGATAAATGTGGTGTTGATGTTACACTAGCAAAAGTGCGTCGTGAAAGAATGGCACACTTAGAGCTAGCAGCTCCGGTAAGTCATATATGGTATTTTAAAGGCATACCTAGTAGAATGGGGTTATTATTAGATTTGACACCTAGACAACTAGAAGAAGTAATTTATTTTGCTTCTTATATAGTTGTTGATCCAGGAGAAACGGATTTAATAAAAAAACAAATAATTTCTGAGAGAGAAGTTAGAGAAACTAGAAGTAAATTTGGAGCTTCAGCGTTTGTTGCTAAAATGGGTGCGGAAGCTATAAGAGATTTATTGGCAGAATTAGATATAGAAAAAGAACTTAGAGAGCTTAGAAATGAGCTTAAAGAATTAAGTGAAAGTAACTATAAATCTGGTCAAAAGATAGTTAAGATTATAAAACGTATAGAAGTATTTGAAGCATTCAAAAATTCTGGTAATAAACCTGAATGGATGATCCTTACAGCATTACCGGTTATTCCGCCTGAATTAAGACCTATGGTGCAATTAGATGGTGGACGATTTGCAACTAGTGATTTGAATGACTTATATCGTAGAGTAATAAATCGTAATAATCGTTTGAAAAAATTAATTGAGCTAAAAGCTCCAGGACTTATCGTTCAAAATGAAAAACGTATGTTACAAGAAGCTGTAGATGCTTTAATTGATAACGGACGTAGAGGTAGACCAGTAACAGGTCCAGGAAATAGAACGTTGAAATCATTATCTAATATGCTAAAAGGTAAGCATGGACGTTTCCGTCAAAACTTATTAGGTAAACGTGTTGACTATTCTGGACGTTCAGTTATCGTTGTAGGTCCAAACTTGAAGATGTACCAATGTGGACTACCTAAAGAAATGGCTTTAGAATTGTTTAAACCATTTGTTATGCGTGAATTAGTAAAACGTGAATTAGCTAATAATATTAAAAATGCAAAAACACAAATAGAAAAAATGGAAGATCACGTTTGGGATATTCTAGAAGATATAATCAAAGAACACCCAGTACTACTTAACCGTGCACCTACACTTCACAGATTAGGTATTCAAGCATTTGAGCCTATTTTGGTAGAGGGAAGAGCTATAAGACTTCACCCATTAGTAACTACAGCTTTTAATGCTGACTTCGATGGGGATCAAATGGCAGTTCACGTTCCTTTATCAAAAGAAGCACAAGCGGAAGCAAGAATGTTAATGTTGGCTGCTCAAAATATCTTGAATCCAAAAGATGGTAAACCAGTAGTTACTCCTTCTCAGGATATGGTTTTAGGTAATTATTATTTAACTTTAGAAAGACCTAATGCGGTAGGAGAAGGTATGATTTTCAAAGATACTAATGAAGCTAGTATAGCATATCAAAATGGATATATACATTTACATACTAGAATAGGTATTTTAGCAAAATCATTTAACAATATTACCTTTACAGAAGAACAGAACAAAAAAATACTTGTTACTACAATAGGTAAAGTAATATTTAATAATATATTACCAGAAGAGTTTCCATATTTAAATGAGCCTACAAAAGACAATTTAGAAATAGCGACTCCTGATAAATATTTCATTTCATCGAAAGATTTAACATCAGGAGGACTGAAAGAATATATCTCTACATTAGAGCCTGTAACACCATTTAAAAAAGGATTCTTATCAAAAATAATTTCTGAAATATTTAATAGATTCCATATTACAGAAACTTCTACGATGTTAGATAGAATGAAAGACTTAGGATTTAAGTATTCATCACGTGCAGGAATTACAGTAGGGGTAAGTGATGTTTTCGTATTACCTAATAAATATGAAATTTTAGAAGAATCACAAAAAAATGTTGATAAGATAATAAATCTATTTAAGCGAGGATTGTTAACAGAAGAAGAAAGATATCAAAATGTTATTGCTCAGTGGGCAAAAGCAAAAGATATTATTCAAGATCAGCTTATGGACTCATTACCAGTAACTAATCCTATTTATATGATGAGCGATTCTGGAGCTCGTGGTAATGCATCTAACTTTACACAACTTGCAGGTATGCGTGGATTAATGGCCTCACCATCAGGACGTATTATGGAAATGCCTGTTCGTTCGTCATTCAAAGAAGGGTTAACAGTATTAGAGTACTTTATCTCATCACACGGGGCCCGTAAAGGATTGGCAGATACAGCTCTAAAAACTGCGGATTCAGGATACTTAACTAGACGTTTAGTTGACGTAGCTCAAGATGTAATAGTTCGTGAGGAGGACTGTGGTACATCACGAGGACTTAAAGTTTCGGCACTAAAAAATGGTACTGATGAAATAGAATCACTTCAAGAACGTTTAGAAGGAAGATATGCTAAAGAAATGGTAATTAATCCTTCAACAGGAGACGTTATAATTTCTGATGGAGAGCTTATTACATTAGACAAAGCAAAAGAAATAGAACAAGCAGGAATTGAAAGTGTAGTTATTCGTTCTGCATTCACATGTAATAGTAGACATGGTGTTTGTGAAAAATGTTATGGTAAAAACTTAGCAACTGGAGAAAAAGTAGAAGTAGGAGAGGCAGTGGGAACTATAGCTGCACAATCTATCGGAGAACCAGGGACGCAATTAACGATGCGTACATTCCATACGGGAGGAGTTGCAGGAGCCGATATCACGCAAGGTCTTCCTCGTATTCAAGAATTATTTGAAGCACGTAATCCTAAAGGTAAAGCGCTAATATCAGAAGTTGATGGTATCGTAACAAAGATAGATATAGATATGAATCATGTTAGACGTATATTTGTTGTTAGTGATATTGAAGAAGAAAGAGAATATCAAGATTATGGTGCTAGTAGATTACTAGTTAAAGAAGGTGATCGTGTTGTTCGAGGTCAAGTTCTAACAGAAGGATCTATTGAACCAAAAGAATTATTATCTGTTGCAGGTATACAAGCTGTGCAAAGTTATCTATTAACAGAAGTGCAAAAAGTTTATAGAATGCAAGGGGTAGAAATTAGCGATAAACACATAGAAGTAATGGTTCGCCAAATGCTTAGAAAAGTACGTATAATAAATTCTGGAGATACAGATTTACTACCAGGATCGTTAGTTGATATTCATAAGTTTACGGATGAAAATACTAAGATATTAGCCGAACGTGGAACTATGGCTACGGCGAAACCAGTAATTTTAGGTATAACAAAAGCTTCTTTAGAAACAGAAAGTTTCTTATCTGCTGCTTCATTCCAAGAAACTACAAGAGTTCTTACAGATGCTGCAGTTAAAGGTAAAACTGATAAACTTATGGGTCTAAAAGAAAATGTTATTATTGGTAAATTAATTCCAGCAGGAACAGGAATGCCAAAATATAATAATATTGAAGTAGATTATTTAGAAAAAGAAGAATCTGAAATAATAGATGAAGAAGTAACTGAAGTTGTAGAAAATTAAGAAAAAGTATTGACAATAGAATATTTAAATTGTATAATATAATAGTTGAATACAAAAGTAGAAGCACCAGTTTCTCACCTACAGTTGTTAGACTGTATGGTTAGTAATAGATGAATTATATTATTTGTGGACTGGGTGTACATGTATGTATATTCAGTCCATTTACTTTTAGTATTTAATGAAATTATAAATAGGAGGTGCTAGTTATTAGTAAAGATACTGCACAAATAAATGAGGGTATTAAAGCGAAAGAATTTCTTTTAATAAGTCAGAACGGAGAACAATTAGGTGTTAAATCTAAGAGTGAAGCTATTCAATTAGCAGAGAGAATGAATCTTGATGTAGTTATGGTAGCTCCAAATGCTAAAACTCCAGTTGCCAAAATAATGAACTATGGTAAGTATAAATTTGAGCAACAAAAGAAAGAGAAAGAAGCACGTAAAAAACAAAAAATTGTAACTGTAAAAGAAATTAGATTATCGCCAACAATTGATAAACATGACTTTGAAACAAAACTTAAAAACGCTAGAAAGTTTTTATCGAAAGAAGATAAAGTTAAAGTATCAATTCGTTTTAAAGGACGTGCAATAACGCACAAAGAAATTGGACAGAAAGTTTTAGATCAATTTTCTAATGAAGCTAGTGATATAGCTACTGTCGAGCAAAAACCTAAAATGGATGGGCGCAGTATGTTTTTAGTTCTAGCACCAAAGAAAGAAAAATAAAGGTTTAATATAGGAGGAATTTGATAATGCCAAAAATGAAATCTCATCGCGGTTTAGCAAAACGTGTGAAAAGAACAGCTAGCGGAAAATTAAAAAGAAGCCGTGCTTATACATCTCACTGGTTTTCAAGAAAAACTACTAAACAAAAACGTCATTTACGTAAAGCGTCTTTAGTATCACGTGGTGACTACAAACGTATTAGAACTTTATTAGTAAAATAATATATTAGTTATAAAATAATTTATAATTTATTTTATGTATTTGTAAGGAGGAATTTGATATGCCACGTGTAAAAGGTGGAACAGTGACTCGTCGTCGTCGTAAAAAAGTTTTAAAATTAGCTAAAGGATATTTTGGTTCAAAACATACATTATTCAAAGTTGCTAAACAACAAGTAATGAAATCAGGAATGTATGCATTTAGAGATCGTCGTCAAACAAAACGTAACTTTAGAAGATTATGGATTGTGCGTATAAATGCAGCAGCTAGATTAAATGGTCTATCATATAGCCGCTTAATGAATGGTCTTAAAGTTGCGGGAATTGAAATAAACAGAAAAATGCTTTCTGAAATAGCTATTCACGATGCAGTAGCATTCACAACTTTATGTGAACAAGCTAAAGCAGCTTTAAACAAATAATTATAAATAAAATACTCATTTGTTAATTTTTTATTTTAACGAATGAGTATTTTTGTTTTAAGATATTTTTATATGTTAGATTAATATGAAGAAAATATTATTTTTTCTAATATTATTGATTTATTGCCATTTTTATGTTTGTATAGTATAATTATTTAGAATGAATAATTGTAAGGAGTTAATTTGTATATGTATATATCTGTTGCTATTGATGGTCCAGCAGGTTCGGGTAAGAGTACGATAACAAAACGAGTAGCTGCTGATTTGAAATATAATTATGTAGACACAGGAGCAATGTATAGAGCTTTAACTTATAAATTTTTAAAAAATAGTTTATTTGAATTAGACGAAAGAAAAGTAGCAGATATTTTATCTAAAACAAAATTTGAAGTTAATTTTGATAATAATAAGCAGTCAGTTATAGTAGATGATATAGATGTTACAGATAATATAAGAACTAATGAAATTTCTAAATATACTTCTCTTTTTGCGACTAGTCCGGCTGTGCGTAATTATTTGATAGATATTCAGCGAAATTTAGCAAAAGATTATAATGTTATTATGGATGGTAGAGATATAGGTTCTTATGTTTTGCCTAATGCAAATGTAAAAATATTTTTGACGGCATCAATTAAAGAGAGAGCAAGACGTAGGTATACTGAACTGTCAGCAAATGATAAGAATATTTCTTTAATAGAATTAGAAAAAGTAATTGCAGAAAGAGATTATCAAGACACTAATAGGAAGATAGCTCCTTTAGTTCAAAGTAAAGATGCTATCTTAGTTGATACTACAAATATGACAGTTGAACAAGTTGTAAAAGAAATAAAAAGAATTATAATTGAGAAAATTAAGAGGTAATAAAGTGTATAATTTTGTTAAATGGACATTGAAAATTTATTATAAGTTATTTTACAAAGTAGTGATTTTGAATAAAGAGAAACTAGAGAATGCACACGGAATAGTATTATCTGGAAATCATTTAAGTAATCATGATCCTTTGTTATTTGTTCCATTTTTTGACAATAGAATTAGATTCATAGCTAAAGAAGAGTTGTTTAAAGTTCCTTTGTTAAAGAATTTTTTATTATCTACTGGATCGATACCTGTAAAAAGGGGGACGTTTGATAGAGCGTGTATAAACGAATCTATAAAAGCATTAAAAAATGGAGAAAATGTAGGGATTTTCCCAGAAGGAACTAGATCAAAAGATAAAGATTTGAAATTAGGAGAATCACATAATGGAGTATCGCTAATATCAACACGTGCAGAAGCAGATGTTTTGACGTTTGCTATAATTCCTAAAAATAATTTTAGACTATTTTCGGAAATAAAAATAGTTATAGGGGATAGAATTAATACTGCTGATTTGAAAAAACAAGGATACAAGCACGATGAAATTACGAAAGTAATAATGGATTCTATACAAAATATTATAGATAAGGAGAGATAAAATGTACGAAAAAGTTATTAAGTTTCAATTAAAGAATAAATTTTTTAACGAATCAGGGTATTTGGATAATAAGTATATTTATGATTGGCTGACATTAGCAAAAAAATATTTTTTAATTAGTTTAGGTGTGGATATAGATACTTTAGGTCAATATGGATTTTACTATGCTGATAATGAAATAAAGATAATGATTCACGAAAATATAAAACAAACTAACAAAGATATGTATATAAAAGTTTCACTTTCTAAGCATAGCGGGGTTAAATCAATATTTTTATATGAAGCTAGCATAGATGGTAAGGTAATATTCACAGCAATATCTTCACATAATATTTTAAGTTCAGATAGTAATCGTGCAGTTAGAATGGATAGATATTTGCCTAAGTGGGATCAAATATTAAAAGATGTTGTTAATAATGAATTGTAAAAGTAGATAAATAAACAGTTTATAAGAGAGTGTCGATGCTAAAAGTTATTTTTTATAAATAATTAATTAGTTTAGTTTAAAGATAAGACACTCTTTTATTAATTGAAAGGAGATATTAATTTGATTTATTTAGATAATGCAGCTACTACTAAACCTTTTGTTGAAGTTTTAGAAACGTATATTGCAGTTAATAATGATTACTTCGGAAATGCCTCAAGTATAAATACTTATGGAAAGAAAGCTTCAAAATTGTTAGATGCTTGTAGAAAGCAAATAGGTAACATACTTAAAATTCCTAGTGATAAAATATATTTTACTTCGGGAGCTACAGAAAGTAATAATATAGCAATTCTTGGAGCTGCTAAACATAAAAAAGATTTTGGTAATCGTATAATAACTTCACGTTTGGAGCATCCATCAGTATTAGAGACTTTTAGAGAACTAGAAAAGCAAGGATTTATTCTTGACTATCTCGATGTATTACCCAATGGGCAAATTGACCTAAATCATTTAAAAGAATTATTAACAAGAGATACAGTATTACTAAGTGTTATGCAAGTTAACAATGTTTTTGGTGCTATTCAACCAATAAATGAAATAGTAGAAATATTAAAAGATTATCCAAAAGTACATTTTCATGTTGATGGAGTTCAAGGCGTTCTAAAAGATAATATTGATTTATCTAAAGTAGATAGCTATTCGATATCTGCGCATAAATTCCATGGACCTAAAGGAATAGGATTACTATACGTAAAATCAAGAAGATCAGTAAGTAACATAAACTATGGTGGAGGACAAGAGGATAATTTGCGCAGTGGAACAATTAATTTACCATCAATAGTGGCTATGGCAAAGGCACTTAGGTTATGCTCTGAAAAAATTAATGAGGTCAAAAAAAATCACAATAATTTTAAGCGATATATAACAGATAGATTGTCGAAGTTAAATTATGTAGCAATAAATTCGCCTTTATCATTTAATTATGTAGATTCAATAATAAATATAAGTTTACCTAAAATTAAAGGAGAAGCGATAGTTAATGCTTTAAGTAAAGAAGATATAATGATATCAACAACTAGTGCTTGTTCATCTAAAAAATACAATGTTAATGAAGCATTAAATTCAAGAGGACTTACAGAAGATAATATTAAAGGGAGTATAAGAATAAGTTTTTCATATTTAACTACAAAAGAAGAAGTTGAAAAATTTGTTGAAGTATTTGAAGAAAAATATAAACAATTTAAAGAGGTAATAGAAAGTGGAATATAGTCATATTATAGTAAGATACGGAGAACTTACACTAAAATCAGGTAATAGAAATGAATTTTTGAAAAAACTTACTAAGAATATTAAACTTAATTTAAAGGAATATAAAGGTTATCATATCCAAACAAAGAGAGATAGAATGTATATAAATCTTGATAGTAATGATTATATTGAAGAAATATTAAATAAACTAAAAATTATACCAGGCATTCATACATTCTCTCCAGTTCTTAGAGCGAAATTGGATGTAGAAGATGCTAAATTACATATTTCAAAATTGTTGGATGCAAAAAAAGATAAAAATTATAAGTTTAAAATTCAAACTAGAAGACCGAATAAAAACTTTCAGTATAATACTAATGAACTTAATAATATTTTTGGTGGATATGTTTTAACTAATTATAAAAATTTATCCGTAGATGTCAAAAATCCTGATTTTGTTGTTAATGTAGAAGTGCGTAGTGAAGGTATTTTTATTTTTACAGATTTCATAAAAGGAGTGGGAGGTTTTCCAGTAAACACGTCATCTAAAGCATTGTTATTACTTTCAGGCGGAATAGATTCGCCAGTTGCAGCTCATATGTTACAAGTAAAAGGGGTAGAAGTAGATATGCTACATTTTCAATCTCCACCATTTACTTCAGAAGATGCGCTTGAGAAAATATTTAATTTAGCGAAACAACTTAGTAAAGTTATAGGAACAGTGAGGGTAAATGTAGTTAATTTTACAAAATTACAAACAGAAATAGTAAAAAGAATTCCATCTAATTATACGATGACATCAACGCGTAGATTTATGTTAAAAGTTGCAGAAGAAATAGCAAGAAAAGAAGGCTGTTTAGCTTTAGCAACTGGAGAGTCTTTAGGTCAAGTAGCTAGTCAAACTTTGGAATCTATGCATTGTATAAATAATGTTACTACTTTGCCTGTATTAAGACCGCTTCTTACTATGGATAAAGTAGATATAATAAAAATTGCTACTAAAATAGGTACTTATGAGATATCTAATTTACCATTTGAAGATTGCTGTACTATTTTTACTCCTAAAGCGCCAAAAACAAAACCAAAATTAGAAAAAATAGTAGAATATGAAAATAGAGATGATTATAGTGATTTACTTTTAGAAACTATTGATAGTGTAAAGACATATCTAGTAAATAAAGATTCAGTAACATTATTAGTAGATGAAGATATAGAAGAATCTCAAGAAGAAGATTTTTCTACATTATTATAAAAAGAATAAGGAGAATTAAATGGAAAAAGTATTAGTTATTGGAGCTGGGTTAGCTGGAAGTGAAGCAGCTTGGCAAATAGCAAAAAGAGGAATAAAAGTAGAACTTTATGAAATGAGACCGACAAAAATGACTCCAGCTCACAAAACGAAAAATTTTGCTGAGTTAGTATGCTCTAATTCTTTGAGAGCTAATAGTATTACAAATGGAGTAGGATTATTGAAAGAGGAAATGCGTAGATTAGATTCTTTAATAATATCTTGTGCCGATGAAACTCAAGTCCCTGCTGGAGGAGCTTTGGCAGTAGATAGAGATAAATTTTCTGAGCTTATTACTGATAAACTAAAAAATCATCCTAATATTACAGTAGTAGAAAAAGAACTTACGCAGATTCCTAAAGTAGATTATCCTGTTATTGTAGCAACTGGTCCGTTAACTTCAGATGCTTTGAGTGAAGATATAAAAAAATATACAAAACAGACAGGACTGTACTTTTATGATGCAGCAGCCCCAATAATAGAAAAAGATTCTTTAGATATGGAAAAGGTATATTTGAAGTCACGTTATGACAAAGGAGAAGCGGCATATTTAAATTGTCCTATGACAAAGGAAGAATTTGAATTGTTTTATAATGAATTATTAAATGCAGAAGTAGCACCGTTAAAAGACTTCGAAAAAGAAATTTATTTTGAAGGATGTATGCCATTTGAAGAAATGGCACGTAGAGGAGAAAAAACATTGTTATTTGGTCCTATGAAGCCAGTAGGATTAGAGGATCCAAAAACAGGGAAACGTCCTTATGCAGTTGTGCAATTAAGACAAGATAATGCAGAGGGAACATTATACAATATAGTAGGATTCCAAACACATCTAAAATGGGGAGAACAAAAGCGTATTATAAGTTTAATACCTGGATTAGAAAATGCAAACATTGTTCGTTATGGAGTTATGCACAGAAATACATACTTAAACTCACCATCATTGTTAAAAAGAACTTAT
The DNA here is from genome assembly GCF_056897515.1 of Gemelliphila sp. 1F1. Lineage (NCBI taxonomy): Bacteria > Bacillati > Bacillota > Bacilli > Caryophanales > Gemellaceae > Gemelliphila > Gemelliphila sp. 1F1. Next base: position 13,479 of record NZ_JBXHBE010000006.1, on the reverse strand, counting down.
CAATTAAAAGATAATAATAACATTTACTTTGCAGGGCAGATGACAGGAGTAGAGGGCTATGTAGAGAGTGCAGCATCAGGGATTGTTGCAGCATTAAATGCAATAAATAATTATAAAGGAATGGAAATAGTCTTTCCAACAGAAACAATGATAGGAGCAATGGCCAATTATATAGTAGACAATACTAGCAAAAACTTTCAACCTATAAATGCTAATTTTGGTATTATAAAACCTCTTAATGTCAGAATAAAAGATAAAAAAGAGAAATATACTAAATATGCAGAACGTTCTCTAGATATTTTAGATGAATTTTTAGAAAATATAGGTTAAATTTTCTAAAAATTGTTTACATTATCTAGATTTAACTGTATAATATGGAAGAATGATTAAAAATTATGGGAGAACAAGATGGCAAGTTTATTACAAAAAACTAGGAAAATAAGTGCTATTCTACAAGAAGGTAGGCATTCTAAAGTAGATTTTGAAGCTATGGCTATGCGTCTTAGTGCTATTCTTGATTCTGTTGTGTATATAATTGATAATGAAGGAAAAATATTAGGATATGATTCTAGTATTGATTATTCGAATGAACGTTTAGATGATATGATAAAAACTGGAAAGGTGTCAAAAGATTATATAACAGCAGCTTTGAAAGTTTATTCAACTAAGGTCGATATTCCTTTTAGACATGAATTATCAATTTTTCCAATAGAAGAAGAAGAGAGATTTGATGGACGTACCTACACAGTTATTTTGCCAGTTAGAGGAGCAGGAGAGAGATTAGGTACTTTAGTAATAGGGAAAATAGGTGAAAATTTTAGTGAAGATGATTTAGTATTATCAGAATATGCGTCTACAGTAGTAGGAATAGAGATATTACATGAAAAACAAGATAAAGAGAAGAATATAGCTAGAGATAAAGATTTAGTAGTTATGGCTATTAATTCATTATCTTATTCTGAGAAAGAAGCAATAGAACACATTTTTAGAAATCTTGATGGAACAGAAGGACTGTTAATAGCTAGCAAGATTGCAGATAGAGTGGGGATAACTAGATCTGTTATAGTTAATGCTTTAAGAAAACTTGAAAGTGCTGGAATAATAGAATCAAAATCTCTAGGTATGAAGGGGACATATATAAAAGTTCAAAAAGAATACTTTTTAGAATATATATTTAGCGGAGAAGAATTATAAATATTTAAGTGCTGTGATTAAGACGGTATATAATGAATTTTTTACAGAGAATAGTTTTCTAGACTGAGAGAAACTATATTAATTGTTATATATTTTCAGCTTATGAGTAACTATATAAATACATTGTGTGAGTATAGTCGTATGATTTGCGTTAAAAATCAAATTTAAGGAGAAATTTTGATTTCTTAAATTAGGGTGGTACCACGATTAATTCGTCCCTAGAGTGTCTAGTACACTCTAGGGATTTTTTATTTTATAGATTAAAAAGGAGATAACAATGAATTTAGAGAGTATAAAAAAAGAATATCAACAATTAGTTCAAGAAATAACTAACGAAAAAGAGTTATATGAACTACGTGTTAAATTTCTTGGGAAAAAAGGGATACTAACAGAAATAATGAAAGGAGCTAAAGATGTAGTTCCAGAAGAGAGACCAACGTTTGGTAAGTTAGTCAATGAAATTAAAAATTATATAAACGATAATATCGAAGAAACAAAGCAATTTCTTATTGAAAAAGCTACAGCCGAAAAGTTGGCTAGTGAAGAAATTGATGTTACTTTACCTGCTAGAAAATATTCATTAGGTGGAATGAATCCATTAAATAAAGTAATTGAAGAAATAGAGGAATTGTTTGTTAATATAGGATACTCGGTAGCAGAAGGTCCAGAAGTAGAAACAGATAAATTTAATTTTGAAATGTTAAATTTGCCAAAAGATCATCCTGCAAGAGATATGCAAGATTCTTTCTATATTACTAATGAGTTGTTAATGAGAACTCAAACTTCTCCAGTTCAAGCTAGAGAAATGTTAAAAGCTAATGGAGAAGGTCCTATAAAAATTATTTGTCCAGGGAAAGTTTTTAGACGAGATAATGATGATGCTACTCATTCACATCAATTCACACAAATTGAAGGATTAGTAGTAGATAAAAATATTACATTTTCTGATTTGAAGGGTACTTTAGAATATCTAATTAAGTCATTGTTTGGAGAAAACAAAAAAATAAGATTACGTCCAAGTTTCTTCCCATTTACTGAACCATCTGTAGAGGTTGATATATCTTGGGGAAATGAAGATGACGAAGATAATATAAAATGGTTAGAAATATTAGGAGCTGGTATGGTTCATCCTAATGTTTTGGAAATGGCAGGTTTTGATTCTAATGAATATTCTGGATTTGCGTTTGGTATGGGACCAGAAAGAATTGCTATGTTAAAATATGGAATAAGTGATATTCGTAATTTCTATACTAATGATGTAAGATTTTTAGAACAATTTAACAATACGAGAAATGATTAATAGGAGGATAAGATGTTAGTAAGTTATAAATGGTTACAACAATATGTCAATGTAGAAGATACTCCAAAAGTTCTAGCAGACAAAATTACTAGAGGTGGTCTAGAAGTAGAAGAAGTTATTAAATTAAATGAAAATTTATCTAATATAGTAGTAGGATATGTAAAGGAAAAAGAAAAACATCCTGATGCTGAAAAATTAAGTGTTTGTAAGGTAGATATAGGTAATGAGATAGTTCAAATAGTTTGTGGTGCAAAAAATGTAGATAAAGATCAATATGTTATAGTAGCTAAGGTAGGAGCTAAGTTGCCAGGTATAAAGATTAAAAAAGCGAAGTTACGTGGAGTAGAATCTTATGGAATGATTTGTTCATTAGGAGAATTAGGAATAAGTAAATCTTTATTGCCAAAAAATAGTGAAGAAGGAATTTATGTATTTGAAAAACCACAAATAATAGGGACAGATGTAATAAAATTGTTAGATTTAGATGATAGTATTATTGATATTGCAATAACACCAAATAGAGCTGATGCTTTAAGTATTAGAGGATTAGTATATGAAGTTTCAGCTTTGTATAATAAACCAGTTAATTTTAAAGAAACATTGGATAATAATGTGTATGAAACAACTGAATTAACTGTGGATATTAATAGCGATAAGTGTACAACATATTACGGACAAGTAATAAAAAATATTAAAGTTGAACAATCACCTCTTTGGTTACAAAATAGATTAATAAATAGTGGAATAAGACCTATTAACAATATAGTAGACGTTACTAATTATGTTCTATTGGAGTACGGTCAACCTATGCACGCTTTTGATAAAAATCTACTTGGAGAAAAAATAGTAGTTCGTCAAGCACATGAAGGGGAAGAATTAATAACACTTGATGGCGTAGAAAGAAAATTAACAAAAGATGATTTAGTTATAGCTGATAGTAATAGTCCAGTAGCATTAGCAGGAGTAATGGGTGGAAAAAATACAGAAGTTAATGATGATACAGTAGATATAGTTTTAGAATCAGCATACTTTAATCCTATATCTGTTAGAAGAACATCTAGTTATCATGGATTACGCAGTGATTCATCAACTAGATTTGAAAAAAGCATAGATAAAAATTTACAATTGTTAGCTTTAGAAAGAGCAGTAGAATTAATAAAAGAATTATGCCCAGAATCAAAAATTGAAAGTTATGTAGGTAGTACAGTAGAAAATAAAGATAACCAAATAATAGTAACTGCTGATTATATTAATAGTTTAATAGGAATTAATTTGACTGTAGATAATATTATAAATATTTTAAAGAGTCTTAGCTTTAAAGTTCAAACTGATGGAAATAATATTATAGTGGATGTTCCATCACGCAGACAGGATATAGTTATAAAACAAGATATAGTAGAAGAAGTTGCACGTATATACGGTTATGATAATATACCCGCAACATTGCCAAAATTTTCTAAAGCTACAAGAGGCGGTTTTACTTACAAACAAAAAGTATTACGAGATATTAGAAAAATGTATATGAATTTAGGTTTTATGGATACTATAAATTACTCTCTAGTATCAGAAATAGAATCTAAACAATTTACTACTACTAATTATCCTAATGTAAAATTATTAATGCCTATGAGCGAAAATCATTCTACACTAAGACAAAGCTTAATACCGGGTATAGTTAATACTGCTAAATATAATTTGGCACGACGTCAAAATAACTTAAAATTGTTGGAGATAGGAAGAGTATTTTTTGGAAGTGGTGATGATAATATTCAACCTGAAGAAAAAGTATATTTATCAGCTCTATTAACAGGAGATGAATATACAACTAAATGGCTAAAAGAAGAGAAAAAATTTGATTTTTATTCTGCAAAAGGTTATTTAGAATTATTATTTGAAAAATTAGGCATTTTGGGAGATATAAGTTACTCGAAAGATATTATTGAAAATATGCATCCTGGAAGAACAGCCAAAGTATTGTATAAAAATAATGAAATAGGGTTTATTGGAGAGCTACATCCATCTTACAGCAAAGAAAATGATATAAGTACATCATATATTTTTGAGATTGATCTTGATAAAATAATATTTGAAGAAAAAGTAAAACCTAAATATGAAGAAATATCTAAATATCCAAAAGTTAATAGAGATATAGCAATGTTAATAGATAGCACAGATGAATATCAAAATATTTATAATTTAATAATTAGTTTAGGAGATAAACTTATTTATAATGTTGAATTATTTGATATTTATGAAGGAATCGGTCTTCCAGTAGGTAAGAAATCTATAGCTATTACCCTTACTTATAGTGATAAAGATAAAACTTTAACAGAAGAAGATATAAATAGAATACATAATAAAGTAGAGAAAGCATTACTTGATTATGGAGTAACTATAAGGTAACGATTATGATAAATATAATTTTATTAATTTTATTTTCTTATTTACTAGGGTCTATTCCGTTTGCATTAATAATAGGAAAGATATTTTTTCAAACAGATATTAGAAAATTAGGTAGTGGTAATTTAGGTACTACAAATATGATTAGAATACTAGGAAAAAAAGCAGGTTTGGTAGTATTCTTCTTAGATTTTTTTAAGGGATACTTAAGTATAAAAGTAGCAAATATTATTTTGGGAGATGTAGATTATTTAATTATTTTTGGAGCTTTTGCAATGATAGGACATATGTTTCCGATATTTGCAAATTTTAAAGGTGGGAAATCAGTTGCTACAGGTTCATCATTATTTGTATATTTCTATCCTTATTTAGCACTATGTTTGGTTATAGTATTTTTTGCAACATTGTTATTAACTGGTTATGTATCTTTAGGAAGTATAATAATTTCTACATTAGGAGCTATTTATATAACTTTGTATGGAATAGGTAATTATAGATTTATCTTGATAGCTATGTGTATTTTAGTAATTTATATGCATAGAGGAAATATAAAAAGGATTCTAAATGGAACAGAAAATGTCTCTAAATTAAAAATACATTTTAGGAGGTAGTAATATGGCTTATATAATAGATGGGAAAAAAATAGCAGCTAAACATAGAGAACAAATAAAACAAGAAGCAAATGAATTTAAAAATTTGGGTATTAATCCTACTTTAGCTGTTGTCTTAGTAGGAGAAAATAGAGCATCTAAAAGCTATGTCAATGCTAAACATAAAGCCTGTATAGAAAATGATATTAATTCAATAAAAATAGAATTGCCAGAAGCCACAACAGAAAAAGAACTGTTGGTAGAAATTAATAAATTAAATAATGATAAGAAAGTACATGGAATATTAATTCAATTACCTTTGCCAAAACATATAAATTCTGACAGAATTTTGGAAGAGATATCACCTATAAAAGATGTTGACGGTTTTCATCCAATTAATATAGGGAAATTATCTGTAGGAAAAGCCCAATTAGTACCTTGTACGCCTTTGGGAATACTTGAGTTAATAAAGTCTACCGAAATAAATATAGAGGGGAAAAATGCGTTAGTAATAGGGAGATCTAATATAGTAGGGAAGCCGATAGCAAATTTATTAATTCATGAAAATGCAACTGTAACAATTGCACATTCGAAAACTACAAATTTAAATAATTTGATAAAAAATGCAGATATTATAGTTAGTTGTGTAGGAATTGCTCATTTCTTAAATAACGATTATGATTATAAAAGAGATGCTCTTATTATCGATGTAGGTAATAACTATAAAGATGATAAGTTAGTAGGAGATGTTGATTTTGATTACGTTAAAGATAAAGTAAAATATATCTCTCCAGTACCAGGAGGTGTTGGTCCCATGACAATTACTATGCTAATGCGTAATACATTAACAGCATTGAAATCACAAGTTAAATAATAAATTTTAAAATATTTAGTACAGATAAATTTTATATTTGTACTAAGTATTTTTTGTTTTTCTATAATATATTTACAAAAAATAACTTAAATGTTATAATTAATTTTGTAAAAAACTAGGAGGTAAAGTGGTAGGTTACCACAGAAAAAACAATGATTAACTTCAAAAAATTAACACCTATTTTGGTAGCAGCGGGATTGGTTGTTACAGGTTGTTCTACATCTAGTAATACAAGTACTAGTAACAATGATAAAGTAGAGGTTAAAGAAGTAAAAACTATTAATTTAACAGATTTTGAAAATGCACTAAATAATTCAGAATATCAATTTGTTGATACGAGAAGTGATGATTTATTTAATGGATTCACTAATGGTGAAGTTAAATATGGTGGGCATTTGAAAAACGCTATTCAATACAGCGCTACTTTTGTAGGTAATGTGTCAAAAGATAAATTGAAAAAATATGTTAGTGATAAAGGATTAGATATGAGTAAAAAAATAGTTCTTTATGATACTAATAAAGAAAATTTAACAAAAGTTGCTGATGAATTTAGTAAATTAGGTTACGAAGTTTTTAAATTTGAAGATTATAAAGATTATGCTAATAATGATACTAATAAAGAAAATATTGTAAGTTATAGTAATTACAATTCATTGGTGTCGGCTAATTGGGTAAAACAATTAACAAATGGCAACAAACCAGAAACTTATACTAACGATAACTATAAAATATTTGAAGTTTCTTGGGGAGAAGTTGATAAATCTAAAGCATACAATCAAGAGCATATAAAAGGATCATATCATTTCAATACAGATTGGATAGAAGAAGGGCCAGTTTGGAATTTGCAAACAGCTGAAAAAATAAAAGAAAATGTTCTAAAACAAGGAATTACTAGTGATACGACAGTTGTTCTTTATTCTGACGATGCTTCTGCAGCTTTTCGTGTAAATTATGCATTAAAATGGCTAGGAGTAAAAGATGTTAGAATTTTAAACGGGGGATTAAAAGCTTGGAAAGATGCTGGTGGTGAGACAGAATCTACAGTAAATACACCTACAGAAGAAAAAGAATTTGGTCTGAATGTGCCAGCTAATCCAGAATATACAATAGCTAGAGCTCAGGAGATGGCTGAGAAAGCAAAAGAAGAAGGGATCAAACTTGTAAGTATTCGTTCTTGGGATGAGTATACAGGTAAGACTAGTGGTTATGATTATATAGAACGAGCAGGAGAGCCACAGGGTGCGATATATGGATTCTCTGGAACAAGTGCAATCAATATGGACGATTATTATGATCCAGACGGAACAATAAGAAATCCACAAGAAATTTATAATTTGTGGGCATCACAAGGAATTTCAGAAAATGACAAAATAGCATTATATTGTGGAACAGGTTGGAGAAATGGAATACCTTGGTTTATGACACAATTAACAGGTAGAGCCAACACATACTTCTATGACGGTGGATGGAATGATTGGCAAATGGACAGTAGTTTACCAGTTGATATCAACAAAGACAAAACTACCAAACCTGACGCTAAAAATGATTTTAAATAGAATAGAAAACTGTTGACTTAGTCAGCAGTTTTTTGCAAATTTAAATATATTAGGAGGAATAATGAAGCATATAAAGAATAAGTATTTATATTTTATAATAACAGCATTGGAAGTTGTTTTAACTGTTGCTATACTTTATTGGAATAATTTGAAAGATGCAAAAATGGGAATAGTAAGGCACATAACTTTTTGGAATACAAAGAAATTTCCTAATATTTTTTCAGACAATATAAAGTATTTAATTGTAGTGATTTTAATTTTATTAGTAATTTTTCAACTTACAAAAATATCTAAACTAGCATTTATAGGACAAGTAGAAATTTCGATTAATATATTATTATTGTTAGTTTCTATAACGTTTATTTTTAAATCTAATGTAGATATTGAGTTTATTTATTATTATGTTGTTATTTATTTGGTATTAATTAATATTTTACAATTTATAAAGCATTTTGCTTTTGATAAAATTACGAAGATTTAATTTCAAGGAACTTTATTGTATGAAAATATACAATAAAGTTCTTTTTTATCTTATTATAATCTTTAATTTGTATATACATATAGTGCTAATTTGTGGTAAAATATTAACAGTTATAATTAAATATTGGAAAAGGGGTATAACAATGGCAAATAAAACATTTTATATAACAACGCCTATATATTATCCTAGTGGAAAATTGCATATAGGTCATGCATATACTACTGTTGCATGTGATACTATGACTAGATACAAAAAAGAAAAAGGATATGATACATACTTTTTGACTGGTTCTGATGAACACGGACAAAAAATACAGCAAAAAGCAAAAGAACAAGGATTAAGTGAACAAGAATATGTAGACGGAATGATTGCCGATATAAAAAAATTGTGGTCAGCAATGGATATAAATTATAGTAAGTTTATTCGTACAACTGATGATTACCACGAAAAGGCTGTTGCAAAAATATTTGACAAGCTACTAAAACAAGGTGATATTTATTTAGGACAATATGAGGGGTGGTACTCAATTAGTGATGAAGAATATTTTACAGAAACTCAATTAGCAGAAGTATTTAGAGATAAAGATGGAAAAATGATTGGTGGTATTGCACCTAGTGGGAATGAAGTTAAATTAGTAAAAGAAGATTGTTACTTCTTTAGAATGAGTAAGTATGCAGATAGATTAGTAAAATATTATGAAGAAAATCCTAATTTTATTTTGCCAGAAGCTCGTAAAACAGAAATGCTTAACAATTTTATAAAGCCTGGATTAGAAGATTTAGCGGTAACAAGAACAACGTTCGATTGGGGAGTTAAGGTAGCATCAGATCCTAAACATGTTATTTATGTGTGGATTGACGCTTTAGTTAACTATATTACAGCATTAGGATACCAAACGGGAGATAGTGAAGAGCTATTTAACAAATATTGGCCGGCAGATGTTCAAGTTGTAGGAAAAGAAATAGTAAGATTTCATGTTATTTATTGGCCTATATTACTTATGGCGTTAGATTTACCATTACCAAAGCAAGTGTTTAGTCATGGTTGGTTACTTATGAAAGATGGAAAAATGAGTAAATCTAAAGGTAATGTCGTAGATCCATATATGCTAATAGAAAGATATGGTTTGGATGCAGTAAGATATTACTTGATGAGAGAAGTACCATTTGGTCAAGATGGTATATTTACACCAGAAAGTTTTATAGATAGAATAAATTCAGATTTATCTAATGATTTAGGTAATTTACTAAATAGAACTGTGTCAATGATAAATAAATATTGTAACGGTGTTATACCTAAGTTTGTTCAACCTGCTGATGAGGTAGATAATGATTTAATTGATAGTGCCAAAGAAATGCTTCAAAACTATGAGCAATATATGGACACTATGCAATTTTCACGAGCATTAGAAAGTGTATGGAAATTTATCTCAAGGACTAATAAATATATAGACCAAACGACTCCTTGGATATTAGCCAAAGATGAAAGTAAACAAGATGAGTTAAATAAAGTTATGAATTATTTGGCAGAATCTTTACGTATTGCAGCCATAGTAATTTCTCCTTTCTTGACTAAAGCACCGACAGAAATTGCTAAACAACTTAATTTGGAAGAAAAACATTTGAATTACAGCACAGTTAATAATTTTGGAGTATTTGAAGGTAATAACAAAGTTGTCGATAAACCTACGCCAATATTCCCAAGATTTGATAAACAAGAAGAAGTGGACTACATAAAATCACAAATGTCGCCAAAAGCTCTAGAAAATTTAGAAAATAGTGAAGATCAAGTTGATGAATTTGTTCCTTTAGCAGAAGAAATAACTATAGATAAATTTTTTGAAAGTTCATTAAGAGTTGCTCAAGTTTTAGAATGTGAGAAAATAAAGAAAAGTTCTAAGCTATTGAAATTCAAGCTAGATGTCGGTAATCATACAAGACAAATAGTTTCAGGAATAGCTAAATATTACAAATCAGAAGAATTAATAGGGAAAAAAGTTGCGATAGTAGCGAATCTAAAACCTGTAAAACTTTGTGGTGAATTAAGTGAAGGTATGATTCTTTCAGCAGAAAAAAATGGAATTTTACGAGTAGTTGAAATTAATGATGCTGTACCTAATGGAGCGGAGATAAGATAAAAAAATTCCCATATTTATGGGAATTTTTTTATCTTATAATTTACTCTTAAACTAAGAGTTTTAAACTGTCTCGCCACCTCAAGAAGAACCACTTCCAGCAGTACAGCCGTAGCAATGAAGACCAGTAACAATTTTTCTAGAATTTAATGGAGTTTTTGCAAGTTTCTCTATATTGTTTATATCACTATTGATTTTTAATTTTTCTATCATATTGAAGTCACAATCATAAAGAGAGCCATCAGGTCCAACAGAAATCATAAATCTACACATAGCATTTTTAACTGCTTCTTCATTGTATGCTTTGTAAAGTTTGGTAATATAATCTCCGTAAATTTCTTCTTTATATAAAAATTCAGAGAAACGACCAATAGGATTATTAGTTATAGCAAAAAGATTATTAAATACAATTCCAAAATTGTCAAATAGTTTTTTCTTGTATGTTTTTTCTAAAACTTCTTGTTTAGGAGGTAAATATGCTCCGTTGGGATTGTAGACTAAATTTAATATTAAATTCTCATCTGTTCCATATCCTAGTTCGTTTAATTTCTGTAAAGCTTGAATAGATTTAGGGAATACTCCTTTTCCGCGTTGCCTTGTTACAACTTTTTCATTGTAATAAGGTAGTGATGCTACAACTTGTACTTTTAATTTTTTGTATAGTTCGGGGATATCCTTATAATTTTTAACAGTAAGAATTATTAAATTAGTTCTAACTATAATAGTTTCAGCATATTTACTTATTTCTTCTATGAACCACCTAAAATTTGGATTCATTTCCGGAGCACCACCAGTAATATCAATAGTTTTATACTTTCCTATTTTAAAAGCTTCTATAATATGATCAAATGTTTCTTTTGTCATATTATTTTTTCTATGAGGACCACCATCAACGTGGCAATGGCTACAAACTATATTACAAAGACTACCGACATTAATTTGCATAATAGTTGGATGTTCATTCGTTGTTAAATATTCTTTATTTTGAACATTTTCATAAAATGAAGGAATGTTATCTATTTGATTAGTCACAATAAGTTACCTCTAATGACTAAGCTTGTCTGATAATTCTTTACTTTGAAGACCGATAGCAAGAGTCATACCTGCTTTCATAGAAGCGGCTACGTGCATAGCTTCTGCAATTTGATCTTGATCACACCCTTCTTCAAGAAGAGCATTTGTATATGCTTCGATACAATAAGGACAGGCTTCTGCCACAGCAACTCCAAATGCAATAAGTGATTTTTCTCTAGTTGTCAATTCGCCTTCTTCCATAGTGCTACCATAGTAATCTAGAAATTTTTTCCATAGTTCAGGAGCATCTTCTCCTAATTTTCCTTCTCCAAATTGTTGTAAATGTATTCTTTTGTAATATCCAGTCATAATAAAAACCTCCGCTAATATTTATACATATTCTAACATTTTTATAGAAATATTACAATGTATCTAACGTATATCTTTATATAATTTTGCAATTTTAGTTGGGGATACATCTTTACGATACATTTTTTGTAATTTTTGCATTTGCCACATAGTTTTGAGTGTATTATTTTTATATCTTCTACTAGATGTAGTAATTTTACTATCTAAAACCTGTATTTTATATCCAGCTTTTGTAAGGTCTTCAGATAATCTATAATCTTCCATTATTGGGATATTTTTAAAACCACCTATTTTTTCAAATATACTTCTTTTAATAAATATTCCTTGATCCCCAAATGCTATATTTTTCTTTTTAACTCTATACGTTGACATCTTTTTATTGATGAACATTTTAAAACCACCAGGATTAAAATTTATTTTGAAACAACCTACATCAAAATTGCTATTTAAAATTTTAGTAATAGCATTTTTTTGTAATACGCTATCAGCATGGAGAAACCATAATATATCTCCTTTAGCAATAGTGGAACCATAATTCATTTGATTAGCACGACCTTTTTTATTTGATATATAGTATTTATAATTAAAATAACTTAAGTCTTTCAAAATATTTAATGTGTTGTCTTTACTGTTAGCATCGACAAAAATTACTTCACAATTTTTTATATGTTCTAAACAATAAAGATTATAAATAAAGTCGTGTAAAATTTTTTCTTCGTTATAAATAGGTATAATTATAGAAATCATAAAAACCTCCTAATAGTTTGTATATATTATATCATACTTCGAAAAATTGATAAATTATAGATAAAAAATGAAGAATAATATATTTATTAAATTTTAACAAATCTATAATTAATTAGATAAAAAAGTGTTTTATCGTTAATAATGAAGATACTTTGCAGAATTATTATAAAAAGATAAATTGAGAATAGAACTGTTACAAAATTTATCAATAAAACAATTTCAAAATAGATAATATAACGGACTTATAATTATTACTAAATTTCTAAAACTTTTTACTGTTAATAATCTCTATATTTCAATGTTTCAAACTGTATAAGTTTATTTATTAAATTTTATAAAACACAAAAATAAAAATAAATTCAAATAATACTATTGACAAAGAAACTGTTTTCATAATATAATGTAAATGTAGATAGCGGTAACATAGAACTGTACTATTTATAAAATATTTTCAAATATAACAATTAAAAATAGGAGTTAAAATATTTATTTAAAAATATATTATAAAATAAAAGTACACTAGATAGTTCCTTAATTGATTGTTAAATAGATATTTTTATTAATGGAAATAAAGAGAAACATATTATTATAAATTTAAATTATTACTGGCCAGTATTTAATGTTTTTTGATAGTATTATTCTACTTATATTTTAATATTTATATAAAAAGGAGTGTCATAATATGGCAAAAGCAAAAGAAGTGACATTAAATCCTGTAGAAGAAGTAAATGTGCTAGTAGAAAAAGCACAGGTAGCACTATCAGAGTTCTTGAAAATAACGGAACAAGAAAAAATAGACGAGATAGTACAAGCTGCGGCA